>RHCK01000100.1 GCA_010030605.1 Acidimicrobiia bacterium | reverse complement strand
TGTCAACGGTTCGTGCAGGTGCAGAACGTCGAACTCTTCGTCTTTCAGGACGCGAATGGTTCGAAGCGCGGCCGACGGGTCGGGAGCGAGCGGAGCGACGGATCCGTTCGCCGCTGTGGGAAGCGAGTCTCCCAAGGGCGTCACGAAAGTGTCGGGCGGTGCGCCATCGCATGGACCGAGAACGCGAACTTCGTGTCCCATGCGACGCAGTTCGCGCGCGAGCCCCATCACCTGCCCCTGTACCCCGCCCGGGGTGGTGAGGCTGTAGGGACACAACATGCCGATGCGAAGTCGTTCGGAGTTCGGCATGGGGACTCAAGTTAGCGAGTCCGACCTCGGCTACGGTCGAGCCATGTCGCTGAGTGACCCGTCCGATCGCAACTCGTCGAAGACCAATTTGCCCGCCCTGTCGATCGTGGCCTCGCCCGGAAAGCGCCGACAGATCCTGGAGTTGGCCACCCGGGCCGAGGAACTGGGTTTTCCCGCCCTGGCCTGCCCCAGTTTGGGAGGTGCTCTCGGTCTGTGCGTGAGTTTGGCCCATGAGACGTCGACGATTCGCTTCTACACGGCGATACAAGGCATTTACGGCAATTCGGTCGGTGAGATCGGCGCCCTGGCGAGTCACACCCACGAAGTGTCCGGCGGTCGGTTCGCATTGGGGCTCGGTGTCAGTCACGAACCGATGGTTCGACGTACCGGTGCCACCATGGGTCCCCCACTGTCCGATATGCGTGGTTTCGTCGACGCTCTGAGGTCGAACGCGAAGTACGGAGGCGAGCTACCGCCGATCTACGTTGCCGCTCTTCGGGATCGCATGCTGGCTCTGGCGGCCGACATTGGTCAGGGTGCCTTGTGGGCCAATGCCAGTTTCCGACACACCAGCGAGCAGGTTCGCAAGGTGCCCGACAGTGCGATCGCCGACGGTTTCTATCTGGCGAACATGATCCCGACCGTCATCGACGATGACGTCACCGCGGCGGCGGCCATCAACCGGCGAACGATGACCACCTACGTCAAACTGCCCAACTACCGCAATTACTGGAAAGCCGCCGGATACGTGGAAGAGATGAACGCCATCGAAACCGCGATCGCCGAAGGACGCTCCGAAGATCTCCCATCGTTGATGAGCGATGAATGGCTGTCGGATTGCACCTTGGCCGGTGGTGCCGATGCCGTTCGAGATGGACTCGCCCGGTGGCGAGACATTGGTGTCGAGCCAATCGCCGTCATGTCGAGCACCACGGGTGGGCAGGTCAAGGCCATCGGCGAACTCTTCGACCTGTATCGCTGACTCAGCCCAAGCGCAGGGTCTCCAACGGTTCGAGGCGAGCCGCCCGCCGTGCGGGATACAGGCCAGCCATCACCGAGATCGTGATCGCCAGAAGAATGCCGGCCGGCGCGAGCCACGGGGCCATCACGAAGACCCACCCGGCGATCGACGCTCCGATGAAGATCGACAACATCCCGAGCAAAACACCGAACACGCCACCGATCACCCCGACGACGATCGCCTCGAGAAGGAACTGGACCGCGATGATCCGTCGGGTGTGTCCGAGGGCGCGTCTGATTCCGATTTCTGCGGAGCGTTGAATCACCGAAATCGACATCACGTTGGCGATGCCGAGTCCGCCCACGATGATCGCGAGGAGCCCCATGGACACCACGATCAGTTGGAGTTGTCGATCCGACTGGGCCGCCAACTCGAGGGCTTCGCTCTTGACATCCGTTTTGACCTCGTCCGGTCCTCCGAGGCTGATGGCGGTGGTCAACGCGTCGGCCGACTCGTCCACACGATTCGGATCGACACGGGCGTAGATCTTGTTCGGGAGAATGTCGTCGTCGAGAAAATCGCTTTCAGCTCGGGAGAACGGGATGAACACGGCGGTGTCGAAACCCGGTTCGAGCTGAACGGAATCGAGAACTCCCACCACCGTGTAGTCATGGCCGCCAATATCGATGGTTCGGAGTTCCTCGGGAAGAACCCCGAATTCCCGTGCGAGCCCGACACCGATCACGGCGCTGCGGGCCCCCGCCTGTTCGTCGAAATCGTTGATCCATCGCCCTCCCACGAGCGGCACTTCGAGCACGTCCGGTAGTTCGGGCGTCACGGCGACCACCGGAATCGGAACGGTTTCGTACTTCTCGCGTGCTTCTTCGTATGGGGTGACGATGATGTTCGACAGCTCGACGATCGGGGCGACGCTCTCGACCGTCGTGACGGTGAGCGCCCGTTCGACGACATCTTCGGGCAATGTGGGATTCTGACCCCCGAACGAACTCGAGGCCGACGCCTCGATCAGGTTGGTGCCCAACTCGGCGACCTTCGCCTTGAGGTCACCCTTCGCCGAATCCGTCAGTCCGACCGCGGCAATGATGGCTGCGACTCCGATCATCGGGCCGAGGAGAAGAAGCAGCGTTCGAATCTTGCGGGCCAATAAGCCGGTCATCGCCACGCGAACGAGATCGCGAAAAACATTCATCGCAACACCTCGTCGGAGACGATGCGACCATCGAGCATGGACACTTTTCGGGCCGCCGAGTTGGCGATGCCGGTGTCGTGCGTGACGATCACGACTGCTCTCTCCTCGGACTGCAAGCCACCAAGAATCTCCATCACGTTGGCCGCATTCTTCGTGTCCAATGCACCGGTTGGTTCGTCGGCGAGCAGAATCTTGGGTTCGGTGACAAGGGCCCGCGCCAGGGCGACACGTTGCTGTTCGCCGCCCGACAATTGAACCGGACGATGGTCTCCGCGATGTGCCAAACCAACTCGCTCCAAGGACGCCATCGCGCGCTCTCGTCGTTCCGCTGGGCGTAGGTCACGGTAGAGCAAAGCGGTTTCGACGTTTCCCAACGCGTCGAGGTGAGGGATGAGGTGGAACTGTTGGAAAACGAAACCGATGCTTCGACCACGGACCAACGTTCGAGGTCCGTCGGCCAGTCGAGTCACCTCGACTCCCCCCACCGTGATCGTGCCCGACGTCGGCACGTCGAGACATCCCAACAGGCCGAGCATGGTTGACTTGCCACTTCCCGACGGTCCGACGATGGACACGAAGTCCCCGGAACGAATGGACAACGACACGTCACGTAGCGCCCACACGGTCGCCTCACCGCTGCCGTAACAGCGAGACACGCCGTCCAATTGCATCAAGACTTCGTGCGTCGAAGACTCCTGCATTCCGACGTCGCTCACGACGGTCAACCGCCTTCGCCGGAGTCCTGGGCCGGTGAACCGGACTCGATGTCGACGACGACGAGTTCGTCACCCTTGAGTCCTTCGACGATTTCGGCCCACTCGCCATCGATCAGACCGATCACGACCGGAAGACGCGTGATGGTGCCGGCATCATTGACGACGCGCACCAGGTCACCATCGGCCGAGCGAAGGACCGCGGCCACCGGAACGACCAATGCGTCGTTGACTTCGGCCAATGTGACATCGATGGATACCGTCGCTCCATCGACCGCCGAGAACTCTCCCTCGACTTGCACCGTGCCTTCGTAGGTTTCCTCACCCTGCGCGCCGATGGTGGCGCTGTCGTCCAGTTCGGAAATGACACCCGGAAGGATCTGGCCACCGACTTTCAAGTCGACCATCACCTTTTGGCCCACCTCGAGTTCGGCGCGATCGGTGGGGCTGACTTTCATGGTGATCGTGAATTGAGGTTCGGTGAGATTCAGCATGGTCGCACCTTGCAGCACGAACTCTCCCTCGTCGACGTCGACCGAACCCACGCGCGCCGGCCAGTCGGCGACGATCATGTCCGAAGGCTCGAAGATCACGTCGTCGTTGATGAAGTTCACGGGCACCGTGACGCTCGAAGTACCCGCGCGCATGATGACGGTTCCGGTGAGAACGTCGAAGTCAACGCCATTTTGTGCCGTACCGCTGATCTGGTAATTGACCGAGGTGTCCTCGGTGACCGGTGCGTCGGCGACGATTCGGAAAGAACCCGATCGACCCTCGGCTACGGTGCCTCCGCCGAGGAGAGTCATCTCGGGAAGATCCGCGCTTTGGATGACGACCGACACCGACGCCGATTCCGCAATGGAATATTCGGCGCTTCGACCGGCGGCGGGGACATCGGGCAGGATCGTGAATACGAGGGTTTCGTCTCCCTCGACGGCATCATCGCGTCGCGCCTGGATCTGGATCTGGGTACTGGTCGAACCGGCCGGAATCGAATAAGAGTCGTCGTCGGGAACCACGTAATCGGCGTCGCCCGCGGCCGTTCCCGACAGTGAGACTTCGAAGTCGATGTCTCGATTCGATTCGACGGTCGTGCGGACGGTGAAGGTGACGGTGCCGCCTTCATCGACCGTTTGGTTACTGGCGGTCACCGAGAGGCGTGGGTCGAGATCCGAGCCGTTGGCGGCGATGACGGTGCGAACCTGATTCGTGGGGCCGACGTCGTAATTCGGATCCGTTCCGAACTGTTCGGTGAGTGTCACGGTGAGGTCCTCTTGGTCCTCGATGACGTTGTCGACGAACAGATCGACGGTGAAGGAGACCGACGTCTGACCGGCGGGCAAGGTGATGTTGCCGAGAATCTCGGAGTAATCGTCACCATCGTTCGGGTCGTCACCTTCGGTCGCGTCGCCACCCGTGGCGATGGCGATCGACAGGTCGGACGACGGTGCCGCCGACGACGTGATGGTGTACGTCAAGGTGTCGCCCTCGTTGGCCGAGGTTCGATTCACGCTGATCCCGATGACGGGAAGCGCCACGCGGGGATGCGCCCCCGAGCCCGACACGCTGGGGACCGACGGCACCACGGTGAACGCGACCGTGTTCGCCTTGCCCACGCTGTACGCCGACTGATTCCCGAGCAGGCCTACGGTCAGAGTTTCGTCACCTTCGGGTGTCGCACCGCCGTAGGACCGCTCGCGTTGCCAGGCGGCCAGCGCTTGGCGCGTTTCCTCGGTGAAGAGCTCGTCGGGGTTTCGAATCGAAAAACCGGAGTTCTTCAGGATCTCCTCGAGTTGACGAACGTCCGGTCCGACGCTACCGACGGAAAGGCGCCGGTAGAAGGAGAAGTCACCGGCGACGGCAACCGATGCACGGCCGTCGAGGGCCAGAATCGCGTCTCCTTCATTGATGGTCTCACCGTCTTCGACGTCGATGAAACTCACCTTTCCATCCACCGCGGAGTTGATCTTGCGCGTCTCGTCGCGTCGCACCTCACCGCTGACCGTGAGCACATCTTTCAAATCGCGACGCTCGACGAGTCGGGGCGTGATCAAGAGCGTCGAATCGGAGTCGCCTCCGCCACCGACCGAACGGCCCACGACGACTGCCAGTAACACCACAAGGATCGCCGAGACACCGGCGAGGATTTTGTTCCGAGCGCTCATTCATCCTCCGTTTTCGATGGCATCGTTGATGCCGGTTTCGCTGAGACATTGATTGATATCCCGGTCGTTCAGGTCTCCGTCGGCCGATTGGAACGTTGTCGGGTTGATGAGCCCTTGGGCGTCCGTCGCCGTTTCGATCTTCCAACCTCGCTTCTTCAAGCATTCGCTGAGAAGTTTGAAGGCTTCGTTTCGTTCCTGAATCTGATCCGGTGTGAGCGAGGTCCTCGTCGCCTGAACCTCGTTGAGAACATTGATGATGTCGCTGCGAGCGGCGCACTTCTGAACGAGCTCGAGATACGCCGGGTCTTGGTAAGCGGGGTTGTTCGGGTCCTGAAGATTGCCCCGAATCGTTTCTCCTGAGTCCTCGATGCAACCGCGGAATTTCGCGTACGCGTCGAAGAGTTTCAATTCCGGCGGACGGTCGTCCTGATTCAAGGGGATGGTGTCGTCGGACGTCGATGTGGCATCGGTGGGTGTGGTGTCTCCCGGGTCCGATGAACCCGGAGCAACGGTGGTCGCCGTGGCTCTCATTGCGGCGACTTCTTCTGGTGTCATGACCTGAATGTCGTCGGCGTTACGAAGAACGATCGTCTGACTGGAGGATGCCCCACATGAGGCGATCAGGAGGAGCAATGGCGCGACGAGAGCGCGACGGGCGAACGGGTGGGGCACGCAGAGAGCCTAAAGGTGATCGTTCGGGCTCGGATGATCGGACGCCACGCTGAATGGGTAGCCAGGATCCGATGGCCAGTTCGGCTGCAATAGGTGCCATTGCTCCGGTGCACGCCGAATGAGAACTTCCAACTCTGCCGCCACGTCGGCGGTCAATCGTCGAACGTCGTCACGGAGACGCCCCTGCCGCTCGCATGGAACCGGAGGCCGTATGACCCCGAGGTGGCCATCTCGGCGATCAGTGAAGTACACGGCGGTCGGTAGGAGTGCCGCTCCGGTGCGTAATGCGAGAGTCGCTGGACCCGCGGGGAGCAGGGTGGTCTCGCCGA
>RHCK01000099.1 GCA_010030605.1 Acidimicrobiia bacterium | reverse complement strand
CCGCCTGACGATCGCGAACGCCGTCATCGTCCCCGTCGATAACAACGGAAACATCTGCGTCTACGTCTACGGGCGAGCCCACATCATCATCGACGTCAACGGCTGGTTCGGCTGAACTCAGTCACAACATGAATCGCGCCAACCGCAGGCGCGACACTTGAAATGCGCGTGCTCCGGCGTCAATCCACCACCACACAATGGGCACTCCTCGAAGGTGCCCATTGGTGAGCGACACGTTCCACCAGAGGCCGGTGGAGGAACCAGGTTCTGCAACGGCTTGACCGTCGATGGCGTGGCGCTGGAGGCTGATTCGGGAGTCACATCCTCAGTGTGGCACGGCTCCGGCCACCGCTCGATGACCATCGGTAGGATTCGCCCGCCCCCATGTCGAACTCTCCTGACAACGCGGACCTTCCGCCTCTCCCCCACGCCCACCGTCCCGGCACGGCTCGGGCCGCTTTCGCCTATCGCGACTATCGACTGGTGTGGACGGGAATGCTGTTGTCGAACATCGGCACCTGGATGCAGAACCTGGCGCTGCCCGCCTACATCGACGACCGCACCGGTTCGGCCAAGATCGTCAGCTTGCTGGTGTTCGCACAATTAGGACCGCTGTTGCTGCTCGCCATTCCCGGCGGCATCATCGCCAACCGATTCAATCTGCAGCGCTATCTGCTGTTCATGCAATGGGTGCAGTTGGTGTTCTCGTTGGTGCTGGCCGCCATCGTCAGCGTCGACGGTCCAATCTGGGCCCTGTTTCTCACGCAGACGTCCATCGGCGTGGCCAATGCTCTCAATGCTCCCGCTTTCCAAGCCAGCGTTCCGATGTTGGTCGATCGTCGCGATCTGGCCGGGGCCATCAGCCTCAATTCGACACAACTGAACGGAAGTCGCGTGGCCGGTCCGGCCATCGCCGCACTTCTCGCCATCTGGGGCGTCTCCACCGCCCAGATCTTCATCATCAATGCCGTCACCTATCTGTTCTTGATCATCGCGCTCTTCATGGTCCAGATACCCGACATCCGATCCAAGCCAACGGAAACCGGGTGGAGGCGCGCGTTGTCCGGAGTGAACATCGCCGTTTCCCGGCCGGTTCTTTCTCGCCTGCTCGTGTCGATGACGTTGTTCTCGTTGTTCTGCCTGGTGTACGTCGGACTCTTCTCATCGGTTGCTCGTTTGAACTTCGGCATCAGCCCCGTGGGCTCCACCTATCGATGGCTCTATGCGACGTGGGGCCTCGGGGCTCTGAGCGGCGCGTTGGCCACCGGAACGTTTCTCGCTCACAAGCACCGACCAACCGTCATCCGATTCGGTTTCATCGGTTTCGCCGTCGCACTGGCCGCGTTCGGGTTGGTGCGCTCGGTCGTTCCCGCGTTCCCCATCGGATTCGTGCTCGGTCTGTTCTATTTCATGACCGCCAACGCCATGGTCACGATCTTCCAGCAGAACCTGCGCGACAACGAGCGAGTCACGGTGATGCCGTTGTGGTTCATGTCGTTCGGCGGAACCGTCACGATCGGCGGACTGTTGGCCGGACCAATCATCGACGCGGTCGGCGCTCGCTGGGTGCTGGCCTTCGGCGCCGTCTTCGCCCTGTTCTTGTCGTGGTGGTGCAACCTCGACCGCTTGCCGTCGTCGTCGTTTCTCGACGCGGACTGACGAATCAGATCGCGACCGCGTCGACGACTCGCTCCAACCCGGCCACTCGACTCCCCTTCACCACCGCGACATCGCGCGAGGTCAACCCGGCGAGTTCGTCGATCGCCTTCTGCACCGTCGACGATGGGACGCCGTACATGTCGGTGTCGACCGCGATCATGCGAATACCCAAACTCCGCGCCAAAGCCCCGATTCGGGCATGAGCCTCCGATGGGTCTTCGAGCTCGGCCATCAACCCCAACACCGCCACGCGACGCTCGGCGTTCATGTCGGCCAACGTGCGCAGGGCGGCTTCCATCGATGTGGGATTGGCGTTGTAGGAATCGTCGATCACCACCGCCCCGTTCGAGGTGCGCCGGATCTGCATTCGTCGATCGGACACGACGGTGGTGGCAAGGTCGGACGCCATGCGCGGCACCGACAGCCCCAACGCGTGACCCACCGCGATCGCCGCCGCCGCATTCGACGCCATGTGACGCCCCGGAACCCCGAGCGTCACCGAGGTTCGTTCACCGCCAACGATCACATCGAAGGTGGCACAGCCGTGTTCGTTCACAGCAAGTCCGTCGATGCGAACGTCGGCATCACCCGATTCGCCATACAGCAACACGGGAGCGGACGAACGCGACACCATGGCTCGCACCCGCTCGTCGTCGGCGTTCAATATCGCGAACCCCTGTGGCGGTAGCGCCTCGATCAACTCACCCTTGGCCTGCGCCACTCCGTCGAGTCCACCCACCAGTTCGGTGTGGGCCTCGCCGACCCTCGTCACCACGCCGATGGAAGGTCGCGCGATGCGACAGAGGTCGGCGATCTGGCCGAAACCTCGCATCCCCATCTCCAACACCAACGCTCGCGTGTCCGACGGTGCGTTGATGATGGTCACCGGCAACCCTTGCTCGTTGTTGAAACTGCGAATGTTCGCCGTCGTCGCGATCTGACCGCCCAACGCGACCGCGATGAAATCCTTCGTCGATGTTTTGCCCACCGAACCGGTGACCCCGACGACCACGGTCGAAGCCGGAAACAGCGTGCGCACCCAGCCGCCGATGTCGATCAGGGCCTCGGCGGTGTCGCGAACCCGAATCGCCGTGCCACCGAATCGCTCATGAGCGTCGTCGCGCGACGAGAGATACGCGACGGCTCCGGCGGCCAACGCATCGCCGATGAAGTCGTGGCCATCCCGCTCGGCCACGATCGGCACGAACAACTGACCGGGACGCACGTCGCGGGAATCAAAGGTCACGCCGTCGATCTCGACGTCCGGACCCACCAGACGAGCCCGATCACCGTGAAGATTGCGGGCCGTCAGCGCCGCCACCAGATCAGCGGCCGAGAATCGCATGCCGAAACCGTACAACAGAAGGGCCGACCGCCATCGGCAGTCGGCCCAACGTCAGATCGTGAACGATGCTCAGTGGAGCGGCTCGTACACCTCACCGAGTTCGAACTTGACGTACTCCTCGCCGGTGTCCACTTCGTTCTCGAACTGGATGACGCCCATCTCCTCGAAGCGACGACGCAACCATGCATCGTTGCGATCGAGCAAACCGAGCTTCTTGCAGTTCGGCACGATCTTGGAGAACAACATCTGCTGGAACACCGCACGGGTGGGGTCGTTCAGCACCAACGGGATGACGTCGCGAGTGTTCACACCCATGCGCTCCCAGACTTCCTGCGACATGAAGCGGTCGCGCATGCGCACCGAGGCCTCGTACGCGAACTCCTGGCGATCCTTGATCTCCTTGTCGCTCATCTGCGAGTACACCTCTTGCAGCGACAGAACGCCGAAGGCCACGTGACGGGCCTCGTCGCTCATGACGTAGCGGAGCAACTGCTTCAACAGCGGCTCGGACACGAACTGGTACATGTTGCCGAACGCGGCCAAGGCCAGACCCTCGACCATCACCTGCATACCGAGGTAGGTCATGTCCCAACGGCTGTCGTTGATGATGTCGTCGAGCAACATGCGCAGGTGGGCGTTGATCTGGTATCCGCCACCCAACTTCTCGTCGAGGTAGCGCGCGAACACTTCCACGTGACGCGCCTCGTCCACCACCTGGGTGCTGGCGTACAACTTGGCGTCGTACCACGGAACGGTCTCGGTGATCTTGGCCGTGCAGAGCAACGCGCCCTGTTCGCCGTGCATGAACTGGGACAAGCTCCAACGACGCTGCTCCATGGCGAAGTCGGTCCATTCCTTGTCGCCCCACTTCTCGGCCGGCGTACCGTCGTAGTGCGTGGCGGTGAGACCCGACGCCATGGCGGCCAAGTCCTTGGACACTTCGGCTTCGAGGTCGACGTCCTTGTCCCACGGCAGATCGGTGGTGGCGTTCCACTGGCCGGTCTTGGCCTTTTCGTACAACTTGCGCAAGGCCGGACGCGAAAGCGAGTAGTCCCACGTGAAGATGGCGTCAGCGTTGTCCTTCACGATGTGTTCCACCTCGGCGGGGTCCACGATCGGAACCGACAAGATGGCCTCCACGTCGTTCAGATCCGCGCGACCGAGGATTTGCTGGTTTTCGCTTTCGGTGATGCTCATGTGTGTGTCTCCTTGTTGTGAGAAATGTTTGGTATCAAATGTCAGCGTTCAGCCGACCGCCACCGGCTGGAAAGCCGCGACGAACGGACGGAACAAAGCAGTGGCCGATTCGGAATCGGCGAGATCGAAATGTTCGCTGGGCGCGAGGAAGTACGAGATCACGAGACGAGCCAACAGTTCGACGAACACCTCGGCCTGGTCGGGGTCGAGGAACTCGCCGATCAACGGCGTGATGTATTCGGATGCCACGCGCAGAATTCGAGGGAGTCCTTCGACGGTCAGCGATTTGAGCGCGGTTCCTTCTTCGGTGGCCAACATCATGGCGAGGTGTTCGTCGTTGCGCATTTCGCGAATGGCATAACCGGCGACCTGCACCGAGAAGTCGAGAAGCGAATCAACGTGATGCAAACTGTCGCGCATGCCGGAGAAGAACTCCTGCAATTCGCGCACCCGCAACGCATCGAACATCACGTCCTTGCCTCCGGGGAACAAGCGATACAACGTGGCGCGCGACACGCCAGCTTCGGTGGCGATGTCGTCGATGGTCAACTTGCTCAGTCCCCAGCGATCGACGCAACGGCGCGCGGCATCGAGAATTCGATCTTCGGGGCTCACGACCGCGACCATAGATGAGACACTAAGACCTAATCTGTCTCACCACAAGAGCAGTCCGGTCGGATTTCACAATCCCGACCAAACTTGTCGGGATTTCGGTTGGTAGCCTCGGGCATGTCCGTCGCCGACGGTCAAACCCCTACCGACCCCTCCCCGAAAGGACCACACGACATGATCCGTCGTCTTTCCCTAGCCGCCCTCGCGGTCACCGCTCTCACCCTGGCCGCGTGCGGCGGGGATGACTCCTCGTCCGAGGCCAGTCCCTCGACCGAGGCCACCGGCGGCGATTGCTCCACCATCACCGAGGGCAAGCTGACCATCGCGACCGGCAACCCGGCCTACTCGCCGTGGGTCGAAAACGATGCCCCCGAAAGCGGCGAGGGTTACGAAGCCGCCGTCGCCCTGGCCGTGGCCAAGGAACTCGGTTACGAAGGTGAGAACGTGGTGTGGGTCCGCACCGACTTCGACGCCGCGATTCAGCCCGGTGCGAAGGATTTCGACTTCAACCTCCAGCAGTACTCCATCACGCCCGAGCGCGCCGAGACCATCAGCTTCAGTGATCCCTACTACGCGGGCAACCAGGCGATCGTGGCCTTGGCCGGTTCCGCCGCCGAGGGAGCCACGACCGTGGCCGATCTGGTCGACGTGAAGTTCGGTGCCCAGGCCGCCACCACCAGCCTCGCGTTCATCACCGACGTGATCAAGCCCACGAACGAGCCGTTCGTGTACGACGACAACGCCGGTGCCAAGGCGGCGCTCGAAGCCGGACAGATCGACGCCATCGTCGTCGACCTGCCGACCGCGCTGTACATCTCGGCCGTCGAGATCGAAGGTTCGTCGGTGATCGGTCAGTTCCCCGCCTCGGCCGGTGGCACCACCGACGAATTCGGTTTCGTGTTCGAGAAGGACAACCCGTTGGTTGCGTGCGTGAACACCGCGCTGGCCACGCTCAAGGGCAATGGGTCGCTGGACGAGTTCGCCAAGCAGTGGTTGAGCGACAACGCCGGCGTGCCGGTCATCAGCGTCGACTGAACCACCGGAGGTCCGTGCGTCGGACCTAACCTCGAAGCCATGAACGAATCGGTGCCCGGGACGAGTGATCGCCCGGGCACCGTCGCGTCCGCTCCATTGTCGAGTCGCGAAACCCGACGACGATACGAACAACGACAAAAGCGACGATCCACCTTGATCGCGCTCACCTCGACCCTCGTCGTGATCGGTTTGTTGGTGACTCTGATTCCCCGCACACCGGGCTGGTACAAGGTGAAGCGCTCGTTCTTCAACGGCAATGTTTTCTCCGACACCTTCCCCCGTCTGTTGGACGCGTTCGTCAAAGACGTGCAGATCTTCTTGTGGTGCGCGCCATGCATCCTGGTGTGGGGAATGGTGCTGGCCGTGTGCCGAAGCGTCCGCACACCAGCGCTGTTCCCGCTGCGCCTTTTCTCGGCCGCTTACACCGACATCTTCCGTGGCGTGCCCGTGATTCTCACGATTCTTCTGATCGGCTTCGGCGTACCCGGGCTCGGCATGGACCGGCCGTGGAACAGTCCGTATCTCTGGGGATCGGTGGCCCT
>RHCK01000098.1 GCA_010030605.1 Acidimicrobiia bacterium | reverse complement strand
CAGGCCTCGAGGAACTTGATGTTGTTCTGCGCCAGGTTGACGATGGTGCGCACCCATTCCTCTTCGGCTTGAGCCGTCACTTCGACTCGCGTGAGTCCGTTCTGCTCGAGATGAGCGATGAGATACGCGAGGTGGATGCTCTGCTCGTTCAACATGTGCGGGAAGTTCACCGTGAAACCGGACTGAGTCTGACTCACGATGAAACAGTTCGGGAATCCGCGACTGTGGAAGCCGTGCAGAGTGCGTGTGCCGTCCGCCCAGTGCTGTGTGAGCGTCTCGCCCTCGACTCCGTGCAGTTCGTATCCCGACCGACGGGTGTATTCGGTGCCCACTTCGAATCCGGTCGCGTAGATGAGGCAGTCGAGTTCGTACTCGACGCCGTTCACCACCACACCTTTCTCGGTGATGAGTTGCACTCCCTGCCCATCGGTGTCGATGAGATGCACGTTCGGACGATTGAAGGTGTCGAGATATTCGTCGTGGAAACACGGGCGCTTGCAGAACTGGCGGTACCACGGCTTCAACGCCGATGCGGTCGACGGATCGGTGACCAACTGGTCCACGCGCGAGCGGATCTGCTCCATCTTTTCGAAATCGGCCAACTCCATGTTGCGCGCCAACGACTCGGGCGACAGATCGACTTTCTCCTGCGAGCGCAGACGAATCAGTAAATTGGCGATGATGTCGGTCCAACCATCGTTCACCAGATCGACCTCGGCGTATCCGCCGCTGACGAGCGTGTTGAAGTTGTCCATGCGCTCGCGCTGCCAACCGGGTGTCAGCGACGCGGCCCATTCCGGATCTGTGGGGCGGTTGTTGCGCACGTCGATGGACGACGGCGTGCGCTGGAACACGTACAACTCCTTGGCTGATGCCCCGAGGTGCGGAACGCACTGAACCGCCGTGGCTCCGGTTCCGATGATGCCCACGCGCTTGTCGGCCAACTTCGACAATCCGCCGGTGGAATCTCCGCCCGTGTAGTCGTAGTCCCAACGACTGGTGTGGAACGTGTGACCACGAAACGATTCGATGCCACGGATACCCGGCAACTTGGGGCGATGCAGCGGACCGTTCGCCATGATCACGAACCGAGCGCGCATGCGATCGCCGCGATTGGTCGAGATGATCCAACGACGCGACGACTCCTCCCACACCATGCCCGTCACTTCGGTGGAAAAGCACGCGTTGTCGTACAAACGGAAGTGTTCTCCGATGGCCCGACTGTGCGCCAGGATCTCGGGAGCGTCGGTGTACTTCTTTTTCGGGATGTACCCGATCTCTTCCAACAAAGGCAGATAGATGTACGACTCCACGTCGCATGCCGCGCCCGGGTACCGGTTCCAGTACCACGTGCCCCCGAAGTCTCCGCCCTTCTCGATCACGCGCAGATCCTCGATGCCGGCTTCGCGGAGACGCGCCCCGGCCAACAATCCACCGAACCCGCCGCCAATGATGGCCACCGTCACCTCATCGACGAGCGGTTCGCGGGTCGCCGGACGCGTGTAGGGGTCGTCGAGGTATTGCGCGTACTCCGAGATGTCGATGTACTGCTCGTTTCCGTCCTCGCGCAGTCGCTTGTCGCGCTCGAGTCGGTATTTCTCGCGTAGTCCATCGGGGTCGAACGTGGTGGTCATCGGTTCCTCCGTTTCACTTCACGAGGTCCATCGCGTCGTGGTCGATCGCTTGGTGTCCATGTTGGGTGGCCATTTTGACGAACAAATCGTCGCCGCGTTCGGTTCGCGCCGCCATCGATGTGGCCAACACCGTGATGATCAAACCCCACAGCGAGCCGAAGCGATAGTCGCGCCAACACGTGTCGACGTCGTACGCCACGCCGGCCACGTTCATGCGCTGTCGGTACGACTCCAGCAGATCGCGCTCCACGTCGCGGCGACGCTCGGGAGTGAAACTGCCGGCGATCATGTACGCCACATCGACCATTCCCAAACCCTGATTGGCGGTCTGCCAGTCGACGATCACCAAGGGCGGCGCGGTCGGGGTGCGAGCGAACAAGAAGTTGTCGGGACGAAAGTCGTAGTGCGCCAAGGTGAGCGGGGTTCCCGAACCCATGGCCCAACGGGCCACGTGCGGGGCGAAGTCCTGCACGATGCGCGCGATGGGTTCCTCGAGGCGCGGGCCCAGTCGTTCCATGAACGCCGGAAGCATCATCGAGTAGATCATCGACAACATCGCGGCGCGTTCCTCGAGCGTCGACGGGTTGGCCGCGATCTCGGAGAGCGTCGGATCGCCCCAACGCGGAGCGTGCATCAAAACTGCTTGCTCGACCGCGAGGTCGGCCTCGTCCAAGGTGAGACCCACGAACTGATCGCCTTGTTCCGATCCGGCGAGGTCTTCCATGATGAGGCAGAACTGTTGGGCCTCCAGATTCAGAGCTGCGTGATGACACTTCGGCGCGCGCACCTTCACGGTGGGGGCCACACGGCTGTAGAAGTTGTACTCGGTGACGTAGGCGCTTCCGCCGAAGCCGGTCGAGCGAGCGGTCTCGTCGAGCGAGGGGAACTTGCCCATCACGGTGGCCGGACGAACGTTCGCGTCGTTGGTTGCGGATTCGCTCCATGTCAGAGAAAACCGACCGTTGCACCCGGTCTGTCCGGTGCCGACGAATCCGTCGAAGCGACAATCGGTGAGGGTGGCCCCGCCCGCGATCCCGGCATTTTCCAGGACGCGGGCCATCCATGCGGTGTCGATCGTTCGCGGATCGCTACGGATGTCCTGTGCTTGCCCCATGGTCCGACTCCCCCGAATCTCTACCGACAACCGTAGACCCCGATCGGGCAATCGGCCACACCCGTAACCTGATGCCATGAGTCTCGTGCCCGGAATCCGCATCGGCATTCAGTTGCCCGAAGTGGAACGCGTGGTGCGATGGTCCGAATATCGCGAGATGGCCACCGTGGCCGAAACCGTGGGCTTCGACAGCATGTGGTTGGGCGATCATCTGCTGTATCGCGGCGACGGTCGACCCGAACGCGGACCATGGGAGGCCTGGACCATGCTGGCCGCTCTGGCCGCCGAAACGGAACGTATCGAACTCGGTCCGCTCGTCGCGTGCGTCGGTTTCCATCCGCCGAGCCTGATCGCCAAGATGGCCGCCACCATCGACGACGTCAGCGCGGGTCGTTTCATCCTCGGCATTGGCGCTGGTTGGAACCAACCCGAATTCGACGCCTTCGGAATTCCCTTCGATCGACGCGCCGCTCGATTCGAAGAGGCTCTCCGCATCATCGAACCGCTGGTGGCAGGTGGCCGAGTCACCCTCGATGGCGAATTCCATCGGGTCGACGACGCCGTGTTGCTCCCGACTCCCCATCGACCGGTGCCGATCATGATCGGCTCCATCGGTGACCGAGTGTTGCGGGCCGGTCTGCGCGGCGCCGCGTGGTGGAACACCTGGTTCGACTGGTTCGGCAACTCGGCCGAGGGGTTCGCCGAATTGAACGGACGAATCTCCCGACTCTGCACCGAAGTGGGTCGCGACCAAACCACGCTGAAGCGCAGTGCGTGTCTGCTGGTGGTGACTGATCCCGATGCCGGAGAACGGCCACGACCCGTCGAGTATTCGGCGGCCACTCTCACGGACGCGCGCGCCCGAATTCTGGAGTTGCGAGATGCCGGCGCCGACGAGGTGATCGTGGTCAGCGATCCCATCGACGTTCGCAGCATCCGCGCCATCGCCGAAGCGCTGGGGTGACCGTCATGATGCGTCGTGCGACTGCGATCGTCGCAATGACTTTGGGCGTCGGACTCGTCGTCCCCATCGCTCGTCCGGCCAACGCCATGACCGTGGTCGTCAACGACGACACCAACGACAACACCGTCTCCTCCGACATCACATCGATCATCATCGAGCGATTGCCCGGGCGAACGTCCTTGGCGGCTCTGTCGAGCGTGGAGGCGCTCACCGACACCGACGCGGTACGGGGCACACGATTGGGAGACCGTTTCGAAACCATCGTGTTGGACGAGCCCATCTCCGTCGAGGAAGCCGAAGCGGTGGCGAGGACACTCGAAAACGACGGTGTGGTCGCATCGGCATCGCCCGACTATCCCCGTTACGCGACCACCGCACCGAACGATCCGGAGTGGTCAAGCCAATGGTCGCTCCAAGCGTTCAATGGTGCAACCAATGCCGGCATCGGATTGGAGGCTGGATGGACAGCGGCGCCGGGGACCAACGACGTGGTGGTCGCGGTCATCGACACCGGCCGTCCTCGTTATCTCGGGGCGGACCACCCCGACATGGCGGACAATCTGGTGGCGGGCTACGACTTCATGTCGTCGGTGTCCAACGCTCGCGACGGCGACGGTTGGGATGCCAACGAGACCGACGAGGGCGACTGGGAAACCACCGGTCAATGCACGACGACATCCACCGCGTATCACAGCTCGTGGCACGGGTCGCACGTGGCCGGCATCATCGGTGCCGAAATGAACAATGGCATCGGAATCGCCGGCATCAACCCGCGGGCCAAGATCCAACACATTCGCATTCTTGGTGCGTGTGGAGGTGTGACATCCGACGAGATCGTCGCCATTCGTTGGGCCGCCGGAGTCGCGATTCCCACCGACTTGTTGAGCGGGCGAGCCGCACCTCCGATCAACCCCACTCCCGCCAAGGTGATCAATCTCAGCCTCGGTGGCGTAAGTCCGTGCACTGCGGCGGAGCAGAGCGCCATCAACGCAGCCGTCAACAACGGCAGCATCATCGTGGTCGCCGCTGGCAACAGCAATCTCGACCTGGACCTGAACGACTACGCGCCGGCCAACTGCGACAACGTGCTCACCGTGGCGGCCACGACGCAGAACGGCTCGAAGCTCAGTCAGTCGAACTACGGCTCGACGGTCGAGATCGCCGCACCGGGAAGCGTGATCAAATCCACCATGAACGCCGGCACCAGCACGACGACGTCGTCGTGGACGTACGCCACCAAGTCCGGAACGAGCATGGCGGCACCCATCGTGGCCGGCGTGGTATCGCTCATGTTGTCGTACAAACCAACGCTCACGTTCGTGGACGCGCGACACATCCTGCAGCAAACAGCGTCCCCGTTTCCCGCCGGATCCGACTGCAGTAGCAACCCCTCGGACACCTTCTATTGCGGGCAGGGCATCGTGAACGCCACCACCGCGTTGCAGTCGTTGTCGGACTACAGCCAACGAGGAGCGCTCGTCGACGTCACGCCAAACCGCGTGCTCGACACCCGCGATGGAACCGGAGGGGTCGCGCGGGAGAAGGTCGGCAACTTCTCCGGAACCGCCACCGATCTGAGGTTCCGCATCCTCGGCGCCGGTGGCGTACCCAATCTGGGCGTGGCCGCCGTGTCGCTGAACGTCACCGCCACGGAAACCGCGGCTCCGGACGAGGGTGGCTACGTGACCGTGTATCCGTGCGCCACCGGACGACCCAACGTGTCGAACATCAACTTCACCAATGGTCAGATCGTGCCCAACGCCGTGATCGTTCCCGTGGGAGACGGCGACATCTGCTTCCACGTGTACGGAATCGCCCATCTGATCGTCGATGCGTACGGTTGGTTGCCGTTCGGTGCGGGCTTTTCCACGGTGACACCGAACCGTGTGATGGATACGCGCAACGCCGTCGGTGTCGTGAACGCGACCCGGGTGGGCAACTTCTCGGGGACCGCCACCGATCTGCCGTTCACCGTTCTCGGTGCCGACAGTGTTCCGACGTCGGGCGTGGCTGCCGTGTCATTGAACGTGACGGTCTCCAATACGTCGGCTCCCGCCGTGGGCGGTTATCTCACCGTGTATCCCTGCTCGACCGGACGGCCCGACGTGTCCAACCTCAATTTCTCCGACGGAGAGATCGTGGCCAACGCTGTCATTGTTCCGGTCGACAACCTCGGCCGCATCTGCTTCCACGTCTACGGCACCGCTCACGTCATCGTCGATGTGAACGGCTGGTTCGCCTCCAGTGCTGGTTTCACCCCCGTCGCCCCCAGTCGAGTCATGGACACCCGCGACGGAAGCGGACCGGTTCCCATCGCGCGCGTCGGAAACTTCACGGGAAATGCCGTTGACCTGTCGTTCACCGTGGTGGGCACCGGAGGGATTCCGAGCGTCGGGGTGTCGGCGGTGTCGGTGAACATCACTGCCGCCGAAACCTCGGCGCCCGATGTGGGCGGTTACGTGTCCGTGTACCCGTGTGACGTCGGGCGTCCCAATGTTTCCAACATCAACTTCCGTGATCGACAGATCGTGGCCAACGCCGCCACGGTGCCGGTCGATGGCAGCGGAAGGATCTGCCTGCATGTGTATGGAATCGCCCACTTGATCATCGACGTCAACGGATGGTTCCCCGGCGACACCCCCTAACCAAAATGCGACAATTTGTCGCTTTGTGTACCTGGCACATGTATGTAAAGCGACAATTTGTCGCATT
>RHCK01000097.1 GCA_010030605.1 Acidimicrobiia bacterium | reverse complement strand
TGCAAGAACATGACGATGTCGGCGTCCTGTTCGAGCGAGCCGCTCTCGCGTAGGTCGCTCAATTGCGGACGCTTGTCCTGACGGGTTTCCAGTTGGCGGCTCAACTGACTGAGCGCCATCACCGGCACTTCCAGCTCACGCGCCAGGATCTTCAGGTTTCGGCTGATCTCCGACACTTCCAATTGACGGTTCTCGGTGTTCTGCCCGCTCATCAACTGCAGATAGTCGATCACGATCAGGCCAAGGCCGCCGTGCTTGGCGCGCAGGCGTCGCGCCTTGGCGCGAATCTCCATGACGGTGACGCGTGGGTTGTCGTCGAGGAACACCAAGTGCGAGTCCAAGCGACCGATGGCGCTGTTGATGCGTGACCACTCACCTTCGGTGAGGTTGCCGGTGCGCAGTTTGTTCGACTCCACGCGGGCCTCGCTCGACAAGATTCGCATCGTCAACTCGCTGTGGCTCATTTCGAGCGAGAAGATCAAGACCGGCAGTGCGCTGCGTTGTGCCACGTTGGTGGCAATGTTCAGGGCGAAGGCCGTCTTTCCCATCGCTGGGCGGGCACCCACGATGACGAGCGACGACTTCTGCAAACCCAGGATCTTGCTGTCGAGGTCGGCGAAGCCGGTGGGTACTCCGGTGAGTTGCACCTTGGATTCGAATCGCTTCTCCAACTCATCGGACGCGACTTGCAGGAGTTCGCGCAGCGGTCGTGTGGAGTCAACGACGCGTTGCTCGGCCACGGCGAACACCCGGGACTCGGCGTCATCGAGAGCCTTGGCCACGTCGTCGGGTTCGGTGTACGCGAGTTCGGCGATCTCGCTGGCCACACCAATGAGGCGACGCAGCGACGCGGTGTCGAGCACGATCTTGGCGTAACGACCAACGTTGCCGATGACCGGCGTGGAGTTCTGCAATTGCAGAAGGAAGTCGAGACCGCCGATTTCTTCCAGCAATCCGACCCGACGCAATTCGTCGGCCACGGTCACCGGATCCACGGGTTCACCCACCGTCAACAACGAACGCATGGCGTCGAAGACGTGTTGGTGGGCCGGCTTGTAAAAATGTTCGACGCTGATGCCGGTTTCCGATGCGGTGTTCACCGCGTCGCGCGACAACAACATCGCGCCGAGAAGCGACTCTTCGGCGTTGAGGTTGTGCGGTGGAACGCGCGATGTCACCGCGCGGGGCGCACCATCGCGACCGCCTCCGCGACTTCCGCGACCGCCTCCGCGGTCCGGCTCTGATGAAAACCCGTCGGACATCGTCTCTACCTTGGTCGGTCGACCCTGTTGATCGCTAGGGGGACAACCCTGTGGATCATCTGTGGACAACCGCGGACCGGGGGTCCGCTGGGGTCACTTGGAGACGACGTTGATGTTGATGGCGAACTGCACGTCGTGGTGCAGACGAGCGGTCACGCTGTACTCACCCAAGGACTTGATGTGGTCCGGGACGGCGAGCTTCTTGCGATCGAGGTCGATGCCGGTCTGGGCGAGAACGGCCGTGGCCACGTCGGCGGCGGTCACCGAACCGTACAAACGGCCCTCGGCCCCGGACTTCACCTTGATCTCGATGACCTTGGCAACCAGCGTGGATGCCACGGTCTGGGCGGCATCACGATCGGCGGCATCGCGCAGATCGCGGCGACGACGCATGGAGGCGGCCTGCGACACCGCGCCTTCCGAGGCGGTGAGAGCCAGTCCGCGGGGCAACAAGTAGTTGCGGCCGTGACCGTCGGCGACTTCGACGATGTCGCCGCGCTTGCCCAGTCCGTTGATGTCGGAACGAAGAATCACCTTCATGATCAGGCCTCCTCACCGTCGGTGTCGACCGTCGACTCGACCTCGACACCGGTGTCGACGTCATCAATATCGTCGATCTCGACCTCGGTGACCTGATCGACCATCTCTTCGGTGCGCGGGCCACGCGGGCCACGCGGGCCACCACGACCGACCGACGCGACGCGCTTCGTGTACGGAAGCAAGGCCATCTCACGGGCGTTCTTGATGGCATTGGCCAGTTCGCGCTGCTGCTGCACGGTGTTGCCGTTCAGACGCTGGCCGCGGATCTTGCTGCGATCCGACATGAAGCGCTGCAGCAAGTTGATGTCCTTGTAATCGATGTACTCGATCTTCTCGGCCGACAAAACATTGGCCTTCTTCTTGAACTTGCGTCCGTTGTCCTTGGGGGCTCGGCCCCGAACGGGCTTCTTGGAGTCTTTGCTCATTGCGGTGTTCCTTGTTGTGTGAGAGAGGTGATGAGTGGATCAGAAGGGTTCTTCGTCGCCGAAGTAGCCCTCGTCGGCGGGAGCGGACGAGCCCCGGTTGGCGGAGCGAGGAGCGGACCCGCCGTCGCCACTTCCGCGACCCGGGGTGCGCTCGATGGTGGCGGTGGCCCAACGCAAGGTGGGTCCGATTTCGTCGGCGATGATGTCGACCGCGGTGCGCTTGGCGCCTTCACGGTCGGTGTACTCGCGGATATCGAGTCGACCGGTGGCCAAAATGCGGGTGCCCTTGGTGAGCGAGGCCGCGATGTTCTCGGCCAACTGATCCCATGCCACGACGTTCATGTAGGAGGTTTGCTCCTGCCATTCGCCATTGACTTGGTAGCGACGGTTGACGGCAATGCCGACGTTCACGGTCGCCTTACCGGACTGGGTGTAGCGAAGTTCGGGATCGCGGGTCACGTTGCCCACGACGGTGATGGTGTTGGACGCCATGTCTTCTCCTGGTGGTTGATGTTTCTGGTGGTTGATGTGTGGTCGAAGGACGAGGGTCAGGCCGCCACGAGGCCCCGACGAGCCGCTTCGGCATCGGGGAGACGGAGCAACTTGTGGCGCAGGACGTCGTCGGCGATGCGCATGGATCGCTCGAGTTCATCGAGAGCACCGCCCGCGGCGGTGAGATTGAAGACGACGTAGTAACCGTCTTCCTTCTTGTTGATCGGGTAGGCGAGGCGACGCTTGCCCCACCAGTCGGCTTTGCCGTGGACGGATCCGCCAGCGGCCGCCACACCCTTGGTGACGGTGGCGATCCACTGCTGGGCGACGGGCTCTTCGATCGAGCCGTCGAGAATGATCATCAATTCGTAGGCACGCATGTTGGCGTGTGACTCCCTTCGGACGCGGAGCCGGCGAGCCGGACCCGGGGCCCCCTGAGGGGCAGAGATATGGACAGCGGGAGTGTATCGGGGCAAACGCAGAACCTCACGGGGACGACGATGACACGGGGGTGCGACAGAGTTGCCCGCTAGGGGCGGGTCAGACGCACGAATGATGCCGCGAGCAGGCCTGCGCCCCAGGACACGGCGCCGTCACGGGTGGAGACCGATCCCCCGATCCGCAGGATTCCGGTCACCGGCAGATCGCGCGGACCTTGGAACGCCAACGCTGGTCCCCCACCCTGCAGGCCCCACCACACCGAGACGATGCCGATCACGGCCGCCGCCAAACAGATCGGCACGGCCAACGTTTCGCGCGGCATACGCGAGGCCAACACGAGAGAGAAGACCGCGCTCAAGAGCAACAGCACTCCGACCGCCGACATCGCGAGAAAGAGGTGTTGCAACACACCCGACACGCCAAGACCGCCCATGTCACCACAATCGACCATCGCGCGCATCGGCACCGTGGGATCGTCGTACGGCGTCACCTGTAGCAGTTGGCAAGGCGTGCCATCCGACATTTGGGGCAAACCATCGACGAACTTCACGGTGAACGAATCGGTCATCGAGCCCAGAATCAACAACGCCACACAACCGAGCAGCACCATCACCAAGCCGGTCATGGCGTCGCGTTGTAATCGCCGACTCGCTTCGTGCGGAAGCCAGTTGTTGCGGCGCAACACGCCACGCTTTCCGCCACCGAGCTTCATCATTCGCTATCCCACCCTGCGATTCGATCGCTGGCCGCCAATGGGAAGCACGCGAACCAGGTGATGCCAACGACACGCGCAACACGCTTCCACCACATAGGCCGTGTATTCCTCGGGCCGACGATGGAATTGGGCCAACTCGTTGTTGTCGGCCACCACTTTGCCGTGGGCGGCCAAACGTGGACCGAACACGTAGGTGACGAGAACCAAGTTCGACTCCACGCAAATGGGGCACGGAGTTTCGATCTGCTTGCCGATTCCGCGCGCGGCCCTCATCAATTCGGGGTGCGCATCGCACACTTCCTCGCGACCAAGACGCCCGCGGTGATATTCGTTGATGAGATGACGACGCGCCATGCGGTGATCGACGAGGCCGGATCGAAACGAGGCGACGCCACGGAACGATCCACTGTCGAACGAGTCGCGCGTCCTGGCCATTGGTGAGAGAGACTACTCGTCGTGCCTCAGTGACCGAGACCGGCGCGCGACGCTTCCCACCATGCGTCGAGCCGGCGACGAATCTCGTCGTCGCCGATCAAGCCTTCGTCCAAACGGATCTCGAGAAGGTGCTTCATCGCACGTCCAACGGCCGGACCTTCGGGGATACCAAGGTGCGCCATCACGGCGACGCCGTCCATTTCCGGGCGGATGGCCTTGAGTTCCTCCCGCGCCGCCAGGTCCGTGATGCGCTCTTCCAGTTCGTCCATGCGTCGCGCCAGCCGAGCCGCTTTGCGTTCGTTCCGAGTGGTGCAGTCGCAACGCGTGAGCACGTTCAATTCGGCCAACAAGGGACCGGCGTCGTTCACATAACGACGCACGGCGGAGTCAGTCCAGCCCATTTCGTAGGTGTGGAACCGCAGGTGCAGACGCACGAGCTCGGTCACGGCCTCGGTGTCGTCGTTCGAATACCGCAGGGCCATCAGTCGCTTGCGCGTCATCTTGGCCCCTTTCACGTCGTGCATGTGGAACGTGGTTCCCTTGCCCTCTTGGAACCCTCGGGTGGCGGGCTTGCCCACGTCGTGGAACAACGCGGCCAGGCGCGTGACTCGGAAATCGAAGTCCGGGTGCGCGTCGGGGCGAACGTTTTCGATGACCGCGAGTGTGTGCGTGAGCACGTCCTTGTGTCGATGGATGGGATCGTTCTCGAGGCGCATGGCCGGTAGCTCGGGCAAGAACTGATCGGCCAGACCCGTTTCCACGAGGAACCACAACCCGGACGTCGGGGAGTCCACCACGATCAATTTGTCGAGTTCGTCGCGAACGCGCTCGGCCGACACGATGGAAAGGCGTTCCTTCATGTTCTTGACCGCGTCCACCAATTCCGGAACGGGCACCATGCCCAGTCGAGCGATGAATCGCGCGGCGCGCATCATGCGCAGTGGGTCGTCGCTGAAACTGATCTCGGGATCGAGCGGTGTGCGCAAGGTGTGCGTCAACAAGTCGGCGGCACCACCGAATGGATCGACCAACGTCGGCGAATCGCTGGTGACCTCGAGAGCCATCGCATTGATGGTGAAGTCGCGACGCGACAAGTCGGTCTCGATGTCGTCGGAGAATTCGACGTCCGGTTTGCGCGTGTCCTCGTGGTACGCCTCCGCACGATGCGTGGTGATTTCGTAGACCCGTTCGCCCTTGCGCGCCCCGATGGTTCCGAACCGTTCGCCTTGGGTCCAGAGGGCATCGGCCCAACCCGACAGCAATCGCTTGATTTCCTCGGGTCGAGCGTCGGTGGTGGCGTCGAAGTCCAGATCCGCGTGGGCATGACCACCCAACAGGTCGCGCACCGTTCCGCCGACCAAATACAGGCGCTTTCCGGCGGATCGGAAGAGGGCCCCCACATCGGCCAACTCCTCCAGAACCGGAGCGAAACGATCGGGGATCACGAGTTCAGGTTATGACCAGCGGTGTTCCAAAAGTCGCGAATGTCGTCGATGCGACGCATCGCTTCGTCGGTGCCACCCGACGTGGCGCGCTCCGGGCGGTGACTCACGTCGACAAGAGACGCCAGAGTCGACGCGGTGCTCATTCGCAACGCATCGAGGTCGTATCCGCCCTCGAGCATCACCAACCGCCGACCGCGGGGCACCAAGTCGAGAACACGTTCCATCATCGACGGATAGTCGCCCGATGACAGACCCAGATCCGTGATCGGATCGTTGCGATGCGCATCGAACCCGGCCGACACGATGAGCCAGGTGGGAGCGAATTGACGCGCTCGCGGAATCACCAGTTCATCGAACGCTCGGAGATACACGTCGCCGGTGGTTCCGGGAGGCAATGGAACGTTCACGGTGAAACCGCGTCCATCACCCTCGCCAATCTCGTCGAACCATCCGGTTCCCGGATACAACGGCCATTGGTGCAACGACACGAAAAGGACCCGCGGATCGTCGTAGAAGATGTCCTGCGTTCCGTTGCCGTGATGAGCGTCGAAGTCGACGATCAGAACGCGTTCTCCCCGCTCGATCAGGTGCGCGGCGGCCACGGCCACGTTGGAGATGAGGCAAAACCCCATCGTCTCGGTCCGGGTGGCGTGATGACCTGGTGGACGAACCGCGCAGAACGCCGCATCGGCGCGC
>RHCK01000096.1 GCA_010030605.1 Acidimicrobiia bacterium | reverse complement strand
CGCTTCGACAGCAGCGATGACCCACGGCAGATATTCGGGCTTGCATCCGGCCATCACCGCATTAATGGCGATCTTTTCGACCGTCACCTCCACGAGGTCGGGTGGGACGATGGCGACCACGTCGGAAGGCGAGCGGGTGGTGCCGGTGAGCATGCGCATCACGCGTTCCTCGGTGGGGGGAACGACGGGCAAGCCGTCGGTCCATCCGCGGTCGAACATGGCCTCGAATTCGTCCTCGGCGGCCGCGGTTTCCACTCGGCGGGCCGACAACACCGTGGCTCCGAAGCGCACGCGCAACTCATCCACGAGATCGGGGTCGACGCTCAATGATCCGCACCCCGGGCGGAAGGCGGGCAGGTTTCCACCGAGCGACCCGACGCCAGTGACTCGTTCCCATTCGTCGCGCACCCATCCGACGGTTCGTTCCGCCTCGACGCCGTCGACCACGCGTATCACGGTCGGAACGGTCTCGATGTCG
Source organism: Acidimicrobiia bacterium (assembly GCA_010030605.1). Taxonomy (GTDB): domain Bacteria; phylum Actinomycetota; class Acidimicrobiia; order Acidimicrobiales; family Ilumatobacteraceae; genus Casp-actino8. Next base: position 6,025 of record RHCK01000096.1, on the reverse strand, counting down.
TGATGCCAACTGACTGAGAGGTCGGCATCGTGCCGCACATCCATCCCCGAGGGGAATGTCGGATCATCTTGAACGAACACGATCACGTCGTCGCGCGTGTCGCGCAGTTGCTCGATGACGGGCACCACCATGCGACACGTTTCGCATTCCCGTTTGACGATGATCACGAGTCCGTTCGGAAGTTCGATACTGCTCATGTCACGAACCGAGGAAATTCAGAATGATGTCGTTCACGTGTTCGGGCCGCTCCAGATGCAGGAAGTGCCCGGCGCCGGAGACGAACTCGGCGCGAGCGGTCGCGGGAAGTTCGGCGGCGGCGAAACGCGCCACTTCGATACCCATGCAGCCGTCGGTTTCGCCGTGCAGATACAGAAGTGGTTGGGTGGGGATGCCCGACGACTTCATTTGCATCTCCATGAGAGCCGGGTCGTTGTAGCCGGAACCAATGGTGGCTCGGTAGTAACCGAGAGCGGCCTGCAGGTTCGCCGGATCGCGCAGACTCGGCTTCAGCAGAGCCAACTCCTCGGTGGCATCGAACCCGGGCGACCAATCGTTCCAGAGCATGTCGATGTACGCGAGGTCGTTGGCACCCACCACGATGTCGGCGAGCGGATTCTGGAAGAAGAACATGTACCAACTGCGTTTGATCTGAGCGAGGTTGGAAATGAAGGCCACACCGACGGCGTTGCCCGGAGGAACCGCCGACATCACCACTTTCGACCACAGGTCGGGTCGATGCGATGCCGCGATGTTCGTGATGATGGATCCCCAGTCGTGTCCGATGATCACGGCGCGCGAGTCGCCACCGAGTGCCGAGTGCAACGCGATCGCGTCGAGCGCCGACGCGGCGGTCTGGAATCGACCATCGGCGGGAATCGCGGTGGGGGCGTAGCCACGAAGGAACGGGGCCACGGCGCGGTACCCGGCATCGGCCAGTCGCGGCAGCAGATGACGCCAGGTGTGGGCCGAGTCGGGGAAGCCGTGAAGGCACAGAGCCAGCGGCCCGTCGTTCTCCAGGCCCGCAGCCAGATAGGCGACGTTCAGGCCGTCGATGGTGACGTCGTGGCTGGACAGGCGGTGGGCGTTCGCGGACATGGGGAAACCGTACCCCTCAACGTCGGGTGCGGAACACCCCGACTGCGACCAACGTCACCAGTGCTCGGGGAGGTTCCCCGTTCGGAATCAACCCGTTCGTCATTTAGCGTTCACTCCATCGAGGGGGTCAACGACATCGTTGTCACGTTCTTTGGGGTTCGCGGTTCGACACCGTGCCATGGCGATGACACCAGGCGTTACGGCGGAAACACGTCGTGCGTGGGTCTCGTCGTACCCGGAGAAGAACCGTTGGTGTTCGACCTCGGAACCGGACTGCGTTACTGCGGCGATCGCATCCCGGCCACCGGTCCGTTCAAGGGGACGTGTCTGCTCACGCACATGCATTGGGATCACGTGCAGGGTTTGCCCTTCTTCGTGCCCACGTTGCGCGACGGTGCACACTTCGACATTTATGGTCCGGCGCAGGAAGACGGACGCTCGGTGCGCGAGGTGTTCGAGTCCATCATCAAGCCTCCGATGTTCCCGGTGAGCGTCACCGCGTTGCCCGGCACGTTCGTGTTCCACGACGTGGCGAACGACGACTTCTCCATCGGCGGCCTTGACGTGAAGAGTCGTTTGGTGCCGCACGTGGGCAACACGCTCGGCTACCGCGTGACTCATCGCGGCACGAGCGTCGTGTACCTATCCGATCACCAAATGCCCGAGGACGGATCGATGGGCATCACCGATGGTGCACGCGAATTGTGCGATGGCGCCGATCTGCTGATCCACGATGCCCAGTACACGCCGGAAGAATTCGTGGGCAAGAGCAACTGGGGTCACTGCACCATGGAATACGCGGTGTGGGTGGCCATCGAATGCAAGGTGAAGCGCTTGGCGCTCTTCCATCACGATCCGGTGCGGGGCGATGAAGCGGTCGATGAGTTCCTGGTTCGCGCGCGCCGAGCCTGCGAGCCGCACGGCATCGAGGTCATCGCGGCCGCGGAGAATCAGTCGTTGTCGATTCCCCTGAATTCCTGAGTCGAATTCGCGAGATTTCGCCGTCGTTCAGCGCACCGCGAGCAACGGATCGCTCACGACCGTGCTCTCGAAGCCGTCGGGGCCGACCGCCTTGCCACCACGAATGGTGACCCGACGCATGCGACGTTCGGCGGTCCCGTAGTCGTCGGTGGCGTAGTGCATCGTGGCGCGGTTGTCCCAGATGACCACGTCGCCCGGTTGCCAGCGATGTCGCAACACGAACTCGGGCTGCGTGGCGTGTTCGTAGAGCAACTTCAGAAGGTTCTCACTCTCGATGCGTGAGAAACCGGCGATGTGCGTGGTGAAACCCGGATTGACGAAGAGCGACGGCCGACCGGTGCTGGGGTGAATGCGCACCATCGGATGAACGACTGGAGCGACCTTCGTCGCGTCGTCGAACAATTTCTGTGCGTCTTCGCGGGTGAGCGCGGTGTCGAAGGGCTCGCCCCAATAGGCGAGCGGAGAGATGCGATGAATCGCACTCAGGTCCTCGATCAGTCGACACACGGCCGGATTCAGATTCTCGTACGCCGCGCGCATGTCGGCCCACAGCGTGTCGCCACCGAACGCCGGCACATGGTCGGCCACCAACACCGAGGCGGCCGGGGGAGTGGCGACGAAGGTGACGTCGGTGTGCCAACGCGCGTTCTTGCCACCTTTGGCGGCGTCGAGTTCCAAGATCTCGGGGTGATCGGGGTGTCCGGGAACCACTGGGTGGGCCGGCGTGGGCTCGCCGAGCGTGCGGGCCAAAGCCACCTGATCGGCATGCGAGAGGTACTGGTCGCGCAACACCAGAACGAGGTGCTCTTCGAGCAGGGCCAACAGTTGTCCGGAGGCGAAGTCGGTGCGCGCGTTGCCGCCCGTCAGTTCGGCGCCGAAGGTGCCGGTGATCGGGGTGATCTTCCAAGTGTCGAGAGCGGTGGTCATGGGTCGCCTTTGGGACGGGGTCGGTCCGAATTCCCGACTAGAGTAGTCGGGAATCTCCGGCGTTCCACCGTCGGACCTAAAGTTCCCCCATGACCTCGACCATCGATCCCCGTCATTTCCGCAACGTGCTGGGGCATTTCCCGACCGGGGTCACCGTGGTCACCGGTCTCGACGAGGCGGGCCAGCCCCACGGCATCACCATCGGCTCGTTCGTCTCGGTCTCACTCGACCCACCGCTCGTGGGCTTCTTGCCCGGCACCTCGTCGCGCAGTTGGCCGCTCATTGCTCGGTCGGGTTCGTTCTGCGTGAACATCCTCGGCGCGGGCCAGGACGAGTTGTGTTGGCGTTTCGCCAAAGAACCGGCCGACGGTGAGTCGGGCAAGTTCGCCGGACTCGATTGGTCGGCGGCCGCGAGCGGTTCGCCCATCCTGCCCGGCGTGATCGGTTGGATCGATTGCGACATCGACGTGGTGCACGACGCCGGCGATCACTTCTTCGTGGTGGGTCGGGTGCGCGACATGGCGCACGGCGACGATGTCTCCGATGCGATGGTCTTCTTCCGGGGCAAGGTGGCCAGCGTCAATCCGCCGGCGGGCTGATCAATGATCGGAACGATCGCGTCGGTGATTCTCGGCGCGTTGATGTGCGTCGCCGGAGGTTCAAAGGTGATCCTCGGTGATCGATGGCCGATCGAAGCCGGAGAATTGGGTGCCCCGCGCTGGGTGGCTCCGATCGTGCCGTGGTTCGAGATCGCTCTCGGCGCGGCGTTGATCGCGCAGTTGTGGCGAGCTCCGATGGCGATCGTGGCGTTGCTGACTTTGCAGGTTTTCACCTTGTTGTTGTTGGCGAACATCGGTCGCGGACATCGGCCGGTGTGTGCGTGCTTCGGATCGTGGAGCGTGAAGCCCATCGGCACGGGCCATGTGGTGCGCAACGTGGCGATGATGTTGCTAGCGGTGATCGCTCTCGTCGTTCGCTGAACGGCCGAGCGCGATCAGCAGGAAGGCGCTGATGGTGGCTTCCTCGCGCCAACGGTCGTAACGACCACTGGGTCCGCCGTGGCCCGCTCCCATTTCGGTGCGCAACAACAACGGTGCGTCGTTGGTGCGCAATTGTCGGATGCGAGCGATCCACTTGGCCGGTTCGTGATAGGCGACGCGAGGATCGTTCAAACCCGCGGTGGCGAAGATGGCCGGATACGAACGCGCGTCGAGATTGTCGTAGGGCGAGTACGACAACATGTACGACGCGTACGGCTCGGAGCGCGGGTCGCCCCACTCCTCCCATTCGGTGACGGTCAACGGCAACGACGGATCGCTCATGGTCGACACCACGTCGACGAATGGCACCTCGGCCACGGCCGCGGACCAGAGATCCGGGTCGCGATTGATGCACGCACCAACCATCAGTCCACCCGCGCTTCCTCCACGCACCGCCAGTCGCTCGGGTGAGGCCCAACCCTTGGCCACCACATCACGAGCCACCGCGTTCACGTCGGCGAAGGTGTTGGCCTTGTTCAACAGCTTTCCGTTCAGATACCACTGGCGACCCATCTCGCCGCCACCTCGCGGATGGGCGAGCACCCAGGTGACTCCGCGATCGACCAAACCGAGGCGAGCCACGCTGAACCACGGGGGCATCGAAGCCTCGTAACTGCCGTAGGCGTACACCACGCACGCTGACGTCGAATCGGTCGGAGCGTTTTTCAGTCGCACCACGTCGTAGGGGACCGCGGTTCCATCGTCCGAGGTGGCCCAGGCCCGAACCGTCTCGTAGCGCGACAGATCGACGTTCGGAGTGGGGGCGGTCTTCAGCACGACGCGCGAACCGGTGATCAGGTCCTGTTCCAGCAAGGTCGCCGGCGTGACCATGCTTTCGGTGGAGAAGCGCAACGCGCTGGTGGTCCATTCCGGGTTGCTGTCGAGGTCGCAGTCGTGCGGCGCGTCGGAGATGACGATGGGGTCGATCGAACCGTCGCGGTGCATCACCCGCAGACGAGGTTGGGCGTGATGCCATTCGTGAATCACGAGATGGCTGGCGAAACAATCGACCCGCGTGATGCGACGACCGGGTTCGTGCTCGATGAGAGGGTCCCAACGAGATGGTTCGTCCTCGGGTGCGGTCATCACTCGGAAGTCGACCGCGTCGAGGTTCGTGAGTACGACGAATCGATCGCCCCAATGATCGATGTGATATTCGAGGTCGTCACGACGAGGAGTCACGCACGTGGGTGACGCCGTGGGGTCGTCGGCGGGAATCAGCCAGGACTCGCTCGAGGTTTTCGAGTCCGAATCGATGATGATCCATTTTCCGCTTCGACACAGATCGATGCCGACGTAGAAGCGCTCATCATCTTCGTGAAAGATCTTCACATCATCCGATTGCGCGTCGCCGAGACGATGTCGCCACACGGTGCACGGTCGTTCCTGTTCGTCGTAGGTGACGTAGAAGAGGTACTGCGAATCCGAGCTCCATGCGGTTCCGGCCCACGAGGTGTCCTCGATGGAGTCGTCGAGATCGTGACCGCTCTCGAGATCACGAACGTGCATGGTGAAGTGTTCACTGCCGTCGGTGTCGAGGCTCCATGCGAGCAATCGCGAATCCGAGCTCACGTCGAACGCCCCCAACGCGAAGTACTCGTAACCGGTGGCTTCCAAATTCTCGTCGAGCAGAACCGTTTCGTCCTCGAGTTGGTTGTCGGCCCCACGTTCGCGTCCACGACAGTGAATGGGGTACTCGCGACCCTCCTCGGTGCGCGTGACGTACCACCAGCCATCCTTGAACGTGGGAACGGATTGGTCGGTCTCCTGGATGCGGGATTTGATTTCGGTGAAGAGCTCATCGATCAACGCTTGATGTGGGGCGAACCACTCGTCGGTGTGCGCGTTCTCGGCGTTCAAGTGGGCGATGGTGTCGGGGTCATCGCGGTTGGCCAGCCAATGGAAGTCGTCCGGAGTGTCGCCGGTGGGGCGGTGGTGCACATGGGGCAGGCGTTTGGCCATAGGCGCGGACATCGACTCGA
>RHCK01000095.1 GCA_010030605.1 Acidimicrobiia bacterium | reverse complement strand
ACCAGTGCCGCCACGCCGGCCGCCACCGCCGACACCACCCACACCGCGTCGTAATGACCACTGGCGAGACCACGCGAACCTTCGGCCACATCGCCCATGACCCACTCTCCGATGATCGGACCGACCGACAGCCCACCGAAGACCGAGACCGAGAGATAGCTCGCTGCTTCGGCCTTGCGGGCCTCGGGGCTGAGTTCCACCACCAGAATCGCCGCACCAACGAACAGTGCGGCTTCGCCAACACCCATCAACGCGCGCAAGGGAAGGATCTGCCACGTCGCATCGACCACGACCAGGCTGAGTGCGCCCAGCGCGCCGACCACCGAACCGGTCACCATCATCGTGCGCCGACCCCACGTGTTTCCGACCCACGTGAGCAACGGCCGAAAGAGAACCGCCGATCCGCTGAAGACGACGCCGGCCGCGCCGATCATGGCTTCTCCACCACCGAGTCCGTTCTTGATGAAGACCGGCAACGTGGGAATGAAGATGCCGACGCACGTGTAGTACGCCAACGTTGCCGCGGTCACCAACAGGAACCGCGGCGTCACCATCCGTTCGCTCAACCGGCTGACGGCTCCTTGGGCAACCCGAGCACTCGCTCACCCACGATGTTGCGCTGAATCTGGCTGGTTCCGCCCCAGATGGTCTCGGACCGACTGAAGAAGAACGCCGACATCATGGGGCTCACGGGGTAGCCGTCACGACGCTTCTCGCGGGCCACTCCGGGCCACGAACCAGTGTCCGGGCCGGCGTCCACCAACATGGCGTTGGCGCCGAAGATGTCGAGGGCCAGTTCCATCGCGGCCTTGTGCATCTCGGACCAGAACATCTTGTTGGACGCACCGAGCGCCATCACGCCGATGTCCTTGGAGTTGTTCAACGTGGCCGTGAGCGAACGCAGACCGTTGATGCGCAGGATCTGAATCTTGGTGTAGTACTGCATCAAGCGCTGACGAATGTCTTCGTCGTGAATGCGACCGTTGTCGGTGGCCGCGCGCACCATCTGCTTGTACTCCTCTTCGAAACGGCGGTAGCCCGTGGTGGCGCTCATGCCGCGTTCGAACGCGAGCGTGCTGTTGGCCACCTTCCAACCGTTGTTGACGCCGCCGACGACGTTGTCCTTCGGGCAACGCGCGTTGGTGAAGAACACTTCGCAGAACTCGGCGGTGCCGTCGGGCTGGACGATGCCACGAACTTCGACGCCCTCTTGTCGCATCGGCACCAACAGATACGAGATGCCCTTGTGCTTCGGAGCCTCGGGATCGGTGCGGGTGAGCAAGAAGCAGTAGTCGGCGTGGTGACCGCCGGTGGTCCACACCTTCTGGCCGTTGATGATCCACTCGTCGCCGTCGAGCACGGCCTGGGTCTTCAACGACGCGAGGTCGGAACCCGAGTTCGGCTCGCTGAAGCCCTGACACCAACGGGTCTTGCCGTTCAGAATGTTGGGCAGGAACTCTTTCTTCTGTTCCTCGGTTCCCCACTGCAAGATGGTGGGACCGACGAGGGTGTCGCCGAAGAAGTCCGCGCGCAACGGCGCCTTCAATCGCGCGAACTCCTCGGCCAGCACCACGCCTTGCATCGTGGTGAGACCCTTGCCGCCGTACTCCTTCGGCCAGGTGGCGCAGATCCATCCACCGGCGAACAACTTCGACGGCCACTCCTCGATGAACTTCTTGCGTTCGTCACCGGCCAACTCGAATCCGGGCTCGCCCCAACCTTTGGGCAGGTTGGCCACGAGCCATTCGCGGATCTCGTGGCGGAATTGTTCGGCGTCGGCGGGGTAACTCAGTTCCATGCGGTCAGTCTCTCGCAGACCATGCCCCGACCCCAACCCCAGCCGGGTTCGACTCTGCGCCACCGTTCACACGGCGTTCACAGACCCCGAACAGTCGGGAAACTCCCGATTCCTAGGTTGGGTCCATGGAAACGACCCCCCGCTTGGCCGCCCAAGAGTCCGCCGTGCTGCAGGCGCTCCTCGATTGCCGGGGCCGGGTCGTGAGCCGACGGGAGTTGGCCCGCTTGGCCGGCATCGCCGACCTGAACGATCGCCGCTGTGATTCGTTGCTCGTCAGCATCCGCAAGGTTCTGGGCGCTGACGCCATTCGCACCGTGCGCGGTCGGGGCTGGATGCTGGTGCCCGTGGCCGTCGACATGGCCGAGAACCTTCTGGCCGCGTGAGCGAACACTCGAAACACTGCGCTCGTAACCTCCACCCATGACGTTCCTCGCCGCCTCCACCGGGTCGTACGACCTCGCCTTGGTGCTCGGGAATCTGCTCGTCATCATCGTGGTGGCACGACTGGCCGCCGAGTTGGCCGAGCGCGCGCACGTTCCCGCCGTACTCGGTGAGATCGTGGCCGGAATACTCATCGGCCCCAGCGTTCTCGGTTGGATCGACCCCATCGCGCACCTCGAGATCGCCGACATGGTGCTTCTCCTGGGCGAAATCGGCGTCATCTTGTTGTTGTTCCAGGTCGGCCTGGAGATGGATCTGGCCGAGATGGGCAAGGTGGGCAAGGCCGCGCTCTTCGTCGCCGTCATCGGCGTGGTCGTTCCGTTCGCCGCGGGTTTCGGCGTGGCATCGGCCTTCGGAGAGGAAGGCAAAGTCGCGCTCTTCATCGGCGCGGCCCTCACCGCCACCAGTGTGGGCATCACCGCGCGCGTGCTCGGTGACTTGCGGGCGCTCTCGCTGAAAGAATCGCGCGTCGTGCTCGGTGCCGCGGTGGCCGACGACGTTCTCGGATTGGTGATCCTGACCGTGGTGGTCAAGGTGGTCACCGAGGGTTCCATCAGCGGAGGCGTGGTGCTGGAAACCCTCGGATTGGCGGTGGGCTTCTTGTTGGTCACCGGGTTGCTGGCGATCTTCGTCATCCCCCGCGCGTTCACGCACATCGATCGTTTGGCGAAATCCTCCACCACCATCGTGGCCGTCGCGTTCGCGCTGACTTTGGCGTTCTCGCTGTTGGCGAACGAAGCCAAGTTGGCCTTCATCATTGGTGCGTTCATGGCCGGTCTCGGTGTGGGTCGCAGTGCGCAACACGAGCGCATCGCCGAGGGCCTCAATCCGCTCGGCCACATTTTCATCCCCGTCTTTTTCGCCAGCATCGGAATCAACGCCGATCTAGAGGCCATGTTCCAACCGAGCGTGTTGGCGTTGGCCGGCGTTCTCACCCTCGTTGCGATCATCGGCAAACTCGTCGCCGGAATCGGGCTCGGACGCGACGGTGGAGACAAACTGCTCGTGGGCATCGGGATGATCCCGCGCGGCGAAGTGGGGTTGATCTTCGCTTCCATCGGTTTGTCGAAGGGAGTTCTCGACGGCGAGTTGTACGGAGCACTGCTGCTGATGGTTCTCGTCACCACGTTGATCACTCCTCCCCTGCTGCGACTCAAACTGGCGGGCCGAGTCAGCGAATCACCGAGCGCTCCCTCCGAACCGTGGACGTCGGTCGACACCGCGCACCTCTTCGACGAATTGCTCAACAACGACGCCGACGAGTGGTGGCGCATCATCGATCGTCGAAACCTCGAAATGAGGGTGCCCGAGGTCGGCGTGGCGATGCGACGTCATCGGGCCGAACCGGATTTCACCGATCAGGGTCTGAACGGACATCTGCATTCGTTGCACGAATTGAAGCGGCATCTCGACGACCCACGTCTCGATTCCGGGCTCACGCGGGCTCTCGATCGAATCGGACTCGTGGAGGTCGTGGCCTTGGCCTGTTTCATTGATTCCGTGATCGACGACGGGCGATCGGCCATCGCAGTGGCGCGCACGATGATGCCGGACTCCATCGACGATGTGATGCACATCTTGTCGCTGAGCGAGTCCATGAAGGACGCGGTGAAGGGTCCGGACCCCACGGTTCCCGTCGAGCTTTTGTCGGGCGACGAATACTTGGTTCTTTCGGCGTGGGTGCTGGCGGTGCTCACCGCGCGCGATCAGTATCGGGCCGCGCTCGACGACGCCGTGTCCGGACTTCTCTGAAACTCGCCCAATCCGCATCACTCTCGGCGAACCGATCGCTCACACTCCCGTAACAATTCGCGGACCCTCACGAAACATCGACCTTCTAGGTTTCGCTCAGCGCAGAACCGCTCCGACAGCGTCGTCGAGCATTCGCGCCGCGCCCGTCAATGGCGACGTGCGGTACCCCTACCCACAGCCATCCCCCGAGGAGGACCCATGATCACCCTTTCCCGGACGAAAGCCATCGACGGCGATTCGTCCGCCGACTACTTCCCGGACACGCTCCGGAAGCGTCCGTCATTGCTGAAGCGACTCTTGGTCGCCACGGCGGTTTCGTCGGGCGCGACATTCGTCGCCGGCACCGTGGCCCTGGCCGCGGACGGCGACTTCGACGCCGAGTCCGCCATCTCGTCGCTCGCACAGGCCACCAACCTGTTGTGGGTCATCATCGGCGCGTCGCTCGTCATCTTCATGCAAGCCGGTTTCGCTCTGGTCGAGACCGGGTTCTGCCGTGCCAAGCACGCCGCGCACGTCGTGGCCACGAACTTCGCCATCTTCGGTCTGGGGTTCATCGGCTTTTTCTTCATCGGCTTCCCCTTGGCTTTCGGCGGGTTCAGCTACGGCGCGTTCGGACTGAACGCTCCGATCGGCGGACCACTCGTTGGTAGCGGCGAATGGGTCTTCCTGTTCAAGGGCGGTTGGGCGTTGTCGGGTGGAGGAATCACCCCGGCGTTGCTCGGCTTCTTCTTGTACATGGTCGCCTTCATGGACACCGTGGCCACCATCCCCACCGGCTCGATGGCCGAGCGTTGGAAGTGGGGAAGCTTCGTGGTGTGGGGCTTCTTCTGTGGAGCCGTGTACTACCCGCTGTTCGCCGCATGGACCTGGGGCGGTGGCTGGCTGTCGCAGACCTGGAGCAGCATGAACCTCGGTGCGGGCTACGTGGACTTCGCCGGCTCGGGCGTCGTGCACGCGGTCGGCGGTGTGGCCGCTTTCGCTGGTGCGAAGGTGATCGGTGCGCGCATCGGCAAGTTCGACAAGGACGGAAACCCGCGCGCCATTCCGGGACACCACATCCCGATGGCCATGCTCGGAACCTTCATCTTGTTGTTCGGATGGTTCGGATTCAACGCGGCGTCGACGTTCGCCGCCACCGACGTGCAGTTCGCCACGGTGGCCACCAACACCGCGATTGCCGGCGCCTTCGGCGCCATCGTTGCGATGTTCTGGATCACCAAGCGCACCGGCAAGCCGGATCCCGGCATGATGGCCAACGGCATGCTCGCCGGCTTGGTGGCGATCACCGCCCCCTGCGCCTTCGTGGCACCGTGGGCCGCCGCCGTGATCGGTTGCATCGCCGCCATCCTGGTGATCGAGAGCGTGTTCTTCGTGGAGAAGAAGTTGAAGCTCGACGATCCGGTGGGCGCCATCAGCGTTCACGGTGTCGGTGGTCTCTTCGGCACGCTCTGCGTGGGCATCTTCGCCAACGGCTCGTACGGCGCGGGTTGGAACCTGTCGGACAGCGAAGGAGTCGAGGGAATCATCAAGGGCGATTGGGGTCAGCTCGGCGCCCAAGCCTTGGGTGTGGCCGTGATCGTGGTGGTCATCGGTGGCATCGCCTTCACCTTCTTCAAGTTGCAGGACACCATCTCGAAGAAGATGGGCAAGGGCGGAATCCGCTCGAGCGAGGAAGACGAACTGATGGGTCTCGACCTGCCAGAGATGGGTGTCTACGCCTACCCCGAGTTCGTGAAGAACTGACCGGGCCGATCACAGGAAACGAGAGGAACACTCATCATGAAACTCATCACAGCAATCGTGAAGCCCTTCAAGTTGGACGATGTGAAGGACGCACTCAAGGCGGCCGGTGTGCAAGGCATCACCGTCAGTGAAGTGCGTGGCTTCGGTCGCCAGGGCGGACACAGCGAGACATATCGCGGAGCCGAGTACAAGATCGACTTCGTGCCCAAGGTGCGTCTCGAACTGGTGGTCGACAACTCCAGCGTGGACGCGGTCATCGCGGCCATCAAGGCATCGGCCGCGACCGGCAAGATCGGCGACGGAAAGATCTGGGTGGCCGACATCGACCGCCTCGTTCGCATCCGCACCGGCGAAGAGGGACCCGACGCCATCTAGTCGGTTCTCTCGATATGAGCTGGCCGGTGATTTCGCTGGCGGCACACGGAGGTGGTTCTCCTCCGGTAGGGGCAGTCCCCGGGTCGAATGCTTCGGCGTTCGATCCGGGGACGTCCGTTTTTCACCGCCCATTCGTGACGCACAATTGGTTCACATTCCCGAAACATTTGGGCAACCCCGTTTCCGTACCGTGATCACGTTCTCCACCCGCCCCGGTGGATGACGAAACCTCGAACCACGGAGAACCACACCATGGAAAGCGTCACCCCGAGTGGCAACATCGCGTGGGTGCTGATTTCAGCCGCCCTCGTCCTCTTCATGACCCCCGGCCTCGCCTTCTTCTACGGAGGCATGGACCGCAACCGCAACGTGTTGAACATGTTGCTCATGAACTTCTACTG
>RHCK01000094.1 GCA_010030605.1 Acidimicrobiia bacterium | reverse complement strand
ATCAGTTCGGAACCGCGCCCACGCCGCTTGTCGACACGGGTGATCACGCGCGCCACGTCGATTCCCGCGCCCACCAGTGCATCGAGCACCGGCACCGCCATCGCGGGTGTTCCGAGAAACGCCACCCGGCGAACCGGCCCCGTGGGCAACGGTGCCAGAAGCGTCATTCGGCCTTCAGACGCTTGGGAGACGACAGCCCGGTGGCCTGTTCGGTGAGCTTCTTGTATTCGGCGATGGCCGCCTTGCGTTGCTCGGGTTGCATGCGGTCGAACATGAGCACGCCATTCAGGTGGTCGAGTTCGTGCTGGAACAATCGCGCTTCCAGTTCGTCGGCCTCGATGGCCACCTCGTTGCCCTGCATGTCGATGCCTTTCATCAGCACCGTCTTGGGTCGGGTCATCTCGACGTACAGCCCGGGGATACTGAGGCACCCTTCGTCGTACACCCATTCGCCATCGGATTCGACGATCACCGGGTTCAGAACCACCATCGGTTCGTCGTCCATGTCCCAGACGAAGATCTGTCGTTGAATGCCCACCTGCGGAGCGGCCAAACCGATTCCGGAGTCGCTGTCGTAGAGGGTGTCGAACATCTCATCGACGATGCGGACGATCTTTCCGTCGATGTCGGTCACCGGCAGAGCCTGCGACGCGAGCACGGGATCTCCGAATGTCCGAATCTGGTACGTCATGCGTGACAGGCTACCGATGGCATGACATCCGACCCCGAAACATCCGCATCCGGAAACGCCGATACTGGCCGACCGAACCAGCACTATTTCAGCGAAGAGCCCGACGTCCCGTCGGCGCGCAAGCGAATCGAGGTCACCCTTCCCGACGGTTCGTTCGTGATGGACACCGACGCCGGAGTCTTCTCGCATGGTCGCGTGGACGCCGGCACGAAGTTCTTGTTGTTGGACGCTCCCGCGTTGCCGACTTCCGGTGATCTACTCGACCTGGGTTGTGGAGCCGGGGTGATCGCGTTGACGATGGCCCGTCGACGACCCGATTGCCGAGTGTGGGCAGTCGATGTGAACGCGCGTGCTCGGCAATTGACCATCGACAACGCGCGATCGCTCGGATTGACGAACGTGAACGTCGTGGCCCCCGACGAGATGCCCGCCGACGTTTCATTCGCGGCGATCTGGAGCAATCCGCCGATCAAAGTCGGTAAGGGCGAACTGCACGACATGTTGCGTCGCTGGATTCCCCGACTCGACGAGCACGGGGTCGCCGTCTTGGTGGTGAACAAGAATCTGGGTAGTGATTCGCTGCAAAAGTGGTTGATCGAACAGGGTCATCCGACGAGTCGCTTGGCATCGCGACAGGGCTTCCGACTCCTGCGCGTGATTCGTCCACCGCTTTAGAGGCGCGCCGGATCGACTTCGATTCGCAATTTGGCGTTCGGGGGTCGCTCGGTGTCCGCCAGGGCCCCGGCCAACGTCACCGAATCGGTGGCACGAACCAACCAGCGCTCGCGATGCGGTGACACCGCGACGCCGTGAACCGCTTTCAGGCGTTCGGCGAAATCGTTGCTGCCATCCCCATCGATCACGGCCAAAGCCGAGAACGGCGGGAGCGACAGCGTGCGACGATGCGACGTTTCGGATTCGCTCGCGAGCGATGGGTTGCCTGAACGCGCGGCCCGGACGACGTCGTGGTCGGACATCGTGGTTTGAATGATCAGGCGACCACCGCTTCGCTTCTTGCCCAGGACGCGCGCTGCGCGAGCCAGGAGGGCCAGTGCTTGTTCGGCGGCGCGATAGCGCGGAGCGAGCAACTCGCTGTCGAAGTCGAGAAACGCCACCACGTCGAGGCGACGCACCCGATGAAGAACGGCCTCGGTGCCCACGAAGACGTCGGCTTTCGTGTCGTCGAGAACGTCGGAATCCTTGTTGGCGACCACCGACACCACGTCGCGTTGGGCCGCGGCTTCGAGTTCGTCGCGCAATCGCGATACACCCGGACGAAGACGAGCCAACACTCCCGAACCGCACGACGCGCACACGCGCGGTCGCGTGGCACCACACGATCCACAATCGAGTCGTCCCACTTCGTCCTCGCCCATGGCCGCGTTGCAGTCCTCGCAACGCACCAAGGTGTTGCAGCCGCGACACGCCAACAACTTCGCTTGTCCCTTGGTGTTCAGAACACAGGCCACGCGCAACGACGGGTCACGCAAGTACGCGATCAACGCCGCCGACACCAACGATCGCTTCCACGGTTCTTCGTCGTTGCGATCGACCACCTCGACGGTGGGCCAGGCGGCGGCCTCACGCTCGGGTGGAGGGGCGACCAAGATTCGGCCTTCGAGCGCGACAACGGAGGGACACGGCGAGATCAACAGAACCGGCGCGCCATGACGTCGCGCCCGCTCGGACACCACGTCTCGGGCGTGCCACGTGGGAACTCGTTCCTCCTGCATCGCATCCTCGTGTTCGTCGAGAACGATCGCCGCGGCCAGATCCGGACACGGTGCGAAAGCCGCCGCTCGCGCACCGATCACCACATCGGCCCCACCGCGGGCCTGCGCCCATTCGTCGGGCATGAGGGCCACCGACACTCCGGTGCGACGCAAGCGAGTGGCCAACACGCGGGCACCATCGATCGATGCGCACACCACCAACGTGGGGCCGAGGCGCGCCGCAGCCAACACCGCCGGCATGTGATCGTCGCTCGGCGGTAGTCGCAGAACTCCACCGCCTTGGGCCAATAGAGCAGTGGCGGCCGGCGACACGGGTTCGGCCAACACCGTTGTTCGTCGCGTCGGTGATGGTCGATTGACAACGGTGTTCGGTGACGCCGTCACCAGAAACGGACGCAATCGGTTGGCGCCCCAACGCCACGATGCCCACCGGCACAGATCGAGAATTTCTTCGTCCGGGCCGAGGCCACTCGAACGTTCGATCGATTTCAATTTCATGTCGTCGTTCGTCGGCGCGGAGAGCGAGACAACCCAACCACCCACGTGCCGCCCGTTCAGCGACACACGCACCCGACCACCGATTCCCACCGAAGCGGCCAGTGCCTCGGGCACGGCATAGTCGAACACCCGGTCGAGTCCGGTGACATCGGGGACGATCCCGGCGACGAGAAACGGAATCGAATCGGCCGATCGCTTCGGCGTCATCGCGTTGGTTCGGGAATCAGCGTCCGAGCGCGGCCGAGAAGTCGGCGAGGCGGGAGAGCTTTTCCCATTCGAAGTCGGGCAGTTCACGGCCGAAGTGACCGTACGCGGCGGTTGCGCGATAGATCGGTCGCTTCAACTTGAGATCGCGGACGATGGCAGCCGGGCGAAGGTCGAAAGTGGCGCGCACCGCGGCCTCGATCTTCTCGACGGCCACCTTCTCGGTTCCGAAGGTCTCGACGAGAATGCTCACCGGGTGTGCCATGCCGATGGCGTAGGCCACCTGCACTTCGCAACGGTCGGCGGCGCCACTGGCGACCACGTGCTTGGCCACCCAACGCGACGCGTAGGCCGCCGAACGGTCGACCTTGCTCGGATCCTTGCCACTGAAGGCACCACCACCGTGACGACCCATGCCACCGTAGGTGTCGACGATGATCTTGCGTCCGGTGAGTCCGGTGTCGGCGTGAGGTCCGCCCAACACGAACTTTCCGGTGGGGTTCACGTACACCGCGTAGTCGTCGTCGGCGAACTGGGCCGGAATGACGGGACGAATGACCTGTTCGATGAGATCGGGACGAATGACCGTGTCGCGATCGACGCCGTCCTCGTGCTGCGTCGAGATGAGCACCGTGCGCAGGCGAACGGGTTTGCCGTCGACGTAGTCGAACGTGACCTGGGTCTTGCCGTCGGGACGCAGGTACGGAATCTGACTCGACTTGCGCACCTCGGTGAGACGCTCGGCCAAACGGTGCGCCACGAAGATCGGCAACGGCATCAACTCGGGGGTCTCGTTGCAGGCGTAACCGAACATCATTCCTTGGTCGCCGGCGCCCTGCAGGTCGAGATCGTCGCTGCCCGATCGAGCGCGCACTTCCTCGCTCTTGTCCACGCCTTGAGCAATGTCGGCACTCTGCGCATCGAGAGCCACCAACACGCCACAGGTCTTGCCGTCGAATCCGTACGCCGCGTTGTTGTAACCGATTCCGAGAATCACTTCGCGCGCGGTTTCGGCGATGTCGACGTAGGCGTCGGTGGTGATCTCGCCGGACACCAAGCACAGTCCGGTGGTCACCAGCGTTTCGCAGGCCACGCGGGCGTGGGGGTCCTTGTCGAGGATGGCGTCGAGCACGGCATCGGACACCTGATCGGCCACTTTGTCGGGGTGTCCCTCGGTGACGCTTTCCGAGGTGAAGGTCCAATTGCGGCTCATGATGACTCCGGTCGATGGGATTGAGAGATGGGAAACTCGGGTTCGAGAAACTCGGTCAGGACCGTGCGGACACGACCCGGTCGATCAACTCACGGGCAATCTCCCGCTTGTCGCTCAACGACACCGACTCTAGAGCCTGACCGGGGCGCAGGAAGGTGACCGCATTGGTGTCGTGCTGGAAACCAACCCCGGGCTGACTGACGTCGTTCGCCACGATCATGTCGAGGTTCTTGCGACGCAACTTCGACTCGGCGTTGGCCACCAAATCCGAGGTCTCGGCGGCGAAGCCGACCAGCGTCTGGTTCGGGCGCTTCTTCGCACCCAATCCGCACAAGATGTCCGGGGTCGGTTCGAGCACGATGTTCGGCACTCCCCCGTCCTTTTTGATCTTGCCCTCCGAACACGAGACCGGGCGAAAGTCGGCCACCGCGGCGGCCATCACCAGAACGTCGGTGGTGTCCCACAACCGTTCGAGTGCGCCCTGCATGTCGGCCGCGGTTTCGACGGACACCACACGCGTTCCCTGTGGTGCGGGCAGGTCGACCGTGGAGACCAACGTGACGCACGCCCCGCGGCGGACCGCCTCGGCGGCCACGGCGTATCCCTGCTTTCCGCTCGATCGATTGGCGATCACGCGCACGGCGTCGATGGGTTCCCGGGTGCCACCGGCGGTGACCACCACATGAAGACCGGTGAGATCCTTGGGTCCCAATTCGGCGCGCACCGCGGCCACGATGGATTCCGGTGACGCCAGTCGCCCCTTGCCCGAATCACCACCGGCCAGACGGCCGGATTCGGGTTCGACCACGGTGACACCGCGCGACACCAACGTGGCGATGTTGCTTTGGACCGCGGGGTGTTCCCACATCTCGGTGTGCATCGCCGGACACACCACCACGGGTGCACGCGTGGCAATGAGAACGTTGGTGAGCAGATCGGTGCTGAGACCGTTCGCATACGCGCCGAGCAAGCGGGCGGTGGCCGGCGCAACCAGAACCAAATCGGCGCCCTGTCCGAGCTTGGTGTGAGGAATGGGTGACTCCTCGTCCCACAACGATGTCTGCACCGGCTCACTGCACAATGCCGACAACGTGGTTCGACCAATGAAGTGTTCGGCGCCCTTGGTCATGACCGGAATCACGTGAGCTCCGGCATCGACGAGACGTCGACACACTTCGACGGCCTTGTACGCGGCGATGCCACCGCACACGCCAACAACGATGCGCTTGCCGGCGAGGTCGCTCATGATGAATCAGTCGGCGGCGGGTTCGCCGTCGGACTGCTCCGCCACACCAGCGGCGAGAGCATCGGCGTCAGCGAAGGCTGCTTCGGCATCGGCGCGAGCGGCTTCTTCGGCGGCGTGGCGCTCGGCCATCTCCTCGGCCGACACGCGAACGATCTTGTCGAGAGCGATCTCTTCGAAGCCCATGCTGAGGGGCTTGCGCAACGAGGGAACCTGCGGCGGGATGATCTTGTTCGACACCATGCCGTCGCGGCTGTAGTAGTCCTGCAGGCTGCGGGCCCGGCGAGCGGCCAAGGTGACGAGACTGAACTTGGAATCCACCTTGTCGAGCAAGGTCTCCAACTGGGGGGTCATCATCGAGTCGCTGGCGGCCATGGCAGGTCCTTCGCAGTTCGTGGGCCACGAGGCCCGATTCGCACGCACCCGCCGAAACGGGCAGGGGTGATGCTACCTGCGACGTCGCGGGATCAACGCCCCCGGTAGCGGTCGATCAGGGCCACCAATTCATCGACCGTGCGGGTGAGATCGTCGTTCACCACGGTGGCGTCGGCCAGCGCCAGGCCGACCGGTTCTTCTTCCTCGGCCTTGCGGAGACGTTCCTGGACCTTGTGATCGGGGTCCCCGCGACCGATCAGCCGGCGACGCTGCTCGTCGCGCGACGGGGGCAGGATGAAGATCAGCACCGATTCGGGGTGACGGACTTTCACTTGCTGGGCGCCATCGACCTCGATCTCGAGCACGATGTCACGACCGGCCGAAAAATCGGGCACCGGGGTTCCGTAGTAGTTACCGAGGAATTCGGTCCATTCCAGAAAACCACCCGAGTCACGGTGGGATTCGAACGAATCTCGTGATGTGAAGACGTACGCGTCGTCACGTTCGCCCGGTCGCTGGGCTCTCGTCGTCCATGAACAACTGAGCAACAAGCGCGGGTCACGCTTCATCAACGCATCGACGATGGTTCCCTTTCCGACCCCGCCGGGACCGGAA
>RHCK01000093.1 GCA_010030605.1 Acidimicrobiia bacterium | reverse complement strand
TGGCGCCTACGCGAGCGTGGGAATGAAAGTGCTCGAAAGAATGGCGGGACACGCAAGTGGTCCGTATCGGGTCGGTGCAATCGACGTCGAGGCAATCGCCGCCCGGACCAACAATCCGGTGTGTGGAGCATTCCGTGGCTTCGGCGCGAATCAAGCGCAATTCGCGATGGAAGGCGTCATGGATCGTCTCTCCGAATTGGTGGGTATCGATGGATGGGAGATGCGCAAGCGCAACGTCATCCGTCCCGGACAGGTGTGGGGCCCGGGCCAAATCATGGACGACGGTTGCCTCGGCGCCGAAAAATGTCTCGACACGATCAAGCCGTTCTACGAGCAGGCCCGTGCCAACGGACTCGCGGTCGGTCTCGGACTCGGATTGAAGAACAGCGGACTCGGAAACGGCTTCAAGGAAGTCAGTGGGGCCGTCGTTCACTTTCGCGCCGACGGTGTGATCGAAGTGCGCCACGGTTGGACGGAGATGGGTCAAGGAATCAACACGGTTGCGCTCCAGGTCGCCGTGGAGGAACTCGGCATCGACCCCGAGGACGTTCGCGTCATCGTGGATACCACTCGCGAACTCGGGTTTGGCCAGACCACCGGGTCGCGCGGAACCTTGATGGGCGCCGGCGCGGTGAAAGCGGCGTGCGAGGCGGCCCGAGCGGATGGTTGTCGGACGGGAATCGACTATCACGGGGAATACCGAGTTGATTGGACCCAGAAACTGGGTGAGGTCGAGAACCCGACGATTCACTCGACGTTCGGCTATGCGGCTCAGCTCGTTGCCATCGATCGCGCGACGGGTCGAATCGTCGAGGTTGTGGCGGCACACGACGTCGGCAGAGCGGTCAATCCAACCTTGTGCGAGGGCCAGATCGAAGGGAGCGTTCACATGGGTCTCGGATACGCGTTGTCCGAGGATTTCCCGTCCGATCCGGAGACCGGCTTCCCCACCAACAAAACCTTGCGCTCTCTCGGAATCCTCCGTGCCAAGGATGTTCCGCCGATCAAGGTGATCCTGGTCGAATCGCCAGAACCGAATTCCCCCTACGGAATCAAAGGTGTCGGAGAGATCGGACTCGTTCCCACTGCTGGTGCAGTAGCCGCCGCCCTGCACCACTACGACGGTGATTGGCGAACGCGCCTTCCGATGATGCGTGCCAGTGGAGATGACGAGTGAGTTCGATCACTCCCGGATTGGTGTGCGCTCACCACCACCTGTACTCGAGCCTCGCACGAGGAATGCCGGCTCCCCCATCCACCCCCACCAACTTCCTCGAGATTCTTCGAAACATCTGGTGGCGCTTGGACGTCGCTCTCGATGAGGACACGATCCACTGGTCGGCGACCCTCGGCGCGGTGGAAGCCCTGATGAGTGGCACCACGGGAATCATCGACCATCACGAGAGCCCCAACTTCATCGACGGATCGCTCGACGTCATTTCGCGGGCCTGCGACGCCGTGGGCGTCAGAGTGAATTGCTCCTACGGGATCACCGAGCGACACGGCGCCGAATCGGCGTTGCGTGGTTTGCGTGAGAACGAACGACACATCCGTGAGGGTGGACGGGGCATGGTCGGTGTGCACGCCGCATTCACCTGTTCCGACGACCTCCTCCACCGCGCCGCCGAGCTGGCCGCTGATCTCGGGGTCGGGGTGCACATACACGTGGCCGAAGGCATCGACGACGTGGACGCCGGTCGTCGGCTCGAAGGATTGGCCCGTGACGATTGGTTCTTGGTCCATTGCGTGCATCTGGACCGCGACCTTGCGGGAACCATCGTTCACAATCCGCGCTCGAACATGAACAACGCGGTCGGGTACGCCAAGCCCACGACCAGGACGAACAAGGTGGCCCTCGGAACCGATGGAATCGGATCCGACATGCTGGAAGAGGCCCGTCTCGCCTATGTGGCGCTACGTGCCCACGATGTCACCGCGACACCAGAAACCGTGTGGGGATGGCTGCAAGCGGGATACGAACACTTGCCTGAATGCCGCAGTGATGTCGTGGAATGGAATTACGACCATGCCGACAGCCCGTGGCACGTCGCCTTCAGCCCGGGTGTTCGCGCCATCAATGTCACCTCATCGGACGGGGAAAAGTTGTTGGTCGACGGACGACCGACGCGGGTCGATCTCGACGAGGTTCGGGCCAAAGCCGGAGAGGCCGCGCAACGACTCTTCGCGAAACTCTGACGACATCGAAAACAGTGAATGGGAGAACACTCATGAATCAGCCAGTTGCGATCTACCTACAGGACGCCCACCGCATTCGCGAAGGCATGGAATTCGCGCAGTACGCCGAAGCGAAGGGCTTCGATGCCGTTTGGCAGGCCGAAAGTCGATTGGTCCGCGAGGCGACGGTGCCGATGGCCGCCTTCGCGAGCGTCACCGAACGCATCAAGGTTGGCAGTGGCGTCGTCGACTGCTGGAGTCGAAACCCGGCTCGGCTGGCCGCGACCTTCTCCACCTTGGACGACCTGGCTCCG
The DNA here is from genome assembly GCA_010030605.1 of Acidimicrobiia bacterium. Taxonomy (GTDB): domain Bacteria; phylum Actinomycetota; class Acidimicrobiia; order Acidimicrobiales; family Ilumatobacteraceae; genus Casp-actino8. Next base: position 4,145 of record RHCK01000093.1, on the reverse strand, counting down.
GGGCGAGTGATTCTCGGCATCGGAGCGTGGTGGGACCCGCTGGCGAAGAAGGTTGGGATCGATCGCAGTCGCCCCCTCAAAGTGATGCGCGAGATCGTCACCGCGGTGCGCGGCCTTCTCAACAACGAGACCGTCACGTTCGACGGCGACTACGTGCATCTCGACGGAGTCGAACTGGACTACGTGTATCAGGAAAGAGCGCCGAAGAAGGTTCCGATCTACATCGGGGCCACCGGAATGCAGATGATGGAACTCACGGGCGAAATCGCCGACGGTGCCGTTCTGAATTACCTCGTCTCACCCGGTTACAACGATCAGGCTCTCGAAGCACTCGACAAGGGCGCGCGAAAGGCCGGACGTCGCCTGGAAGACATCGACCGACCTCAATTGGTGGTCTGCAGCGTTCACGAGGATCGTCAAACCGCCCTCGACATGGCGCGCCTGATGGTGACTCAATATCTCGGACAACAGCCCCACATCATGAAGGCCTCGGGAGTACCTCAGTCGTTGCTCGACGAGGTGGGCAACGTCCTCACCTGGCCTGCAACGCACGAACAGGTGGTGGCTGCCAGCAAGTTGGTCCCTGACGAGATCGTGAACATGCTCACGGCCAGTGGCACCCCGGCCGAGGCGCGCGCCAAGGTGAAGCACTACATCGACCACGGCTGCACGTGCCCCATCCTCTACCCGCTCGGCGACGTCAAGGCCATGATCGACGCCTTCGCCGGCTGGGATGGAAAAAGCTGATCGGCGTCAGATCAGTCGATGGTCGGATGATTCCGACACTGGTGCGTTCAATCGCGCCACCACGGCAGCCGCAATCATGATCGGTCCGACGATCACCGCGATCTGGGCGGCGATCGGCACCTCGGGTGCGAGCACGACCCCAACCACCACCGCGGCAATCCAGACCGTCATCGACGCCAAGTTCCACGATCTCCACGATCGAGCGCGCACCGGGTGCGCGAACTCGACGTTGCTCAGAGTCAGGATCGACAGGAGGACGATCACCACACTGGCCGGCAATTGAGCGCCGCCGAGAATCCACAAGCTCGGAACCACCATGTTCCATGCCGACGGAAATCCTCGAAAGTAGCCGTCATCGGTCATCTGATCGGTGCGGCTGAACCACAGCGACGACGCCAACAACATGACGGCGACCACGAACATTCCGTAACGATCATGGGGAATCATCTCGAATTGCCACAAGAACGCGGCCGGCACGAGGACACACGTCACGAAATCGATCACCAAGTCGAGGACATATCCGTCGAAGCGGGTGGTGGCTTCTTCCGGCAGCAATCTGCGGGCCAACGGACCGTCGACACCGTCGATCAACTGGGCGACCAACAACCACAGGATCGCCAAGCGGGCCGAACCATCGAGCACCGCAACCAGTGCCGCCATCCCCACCAAAGCGCCGGTCGCCGTGAACGCGTGAAGGGCGAGAGAAAAGTCACGATTATTCGTGCGCAGTTGTGAGGACGATGGAGGCACGGTACGTCACGCTACGCCCAATAAGGTCGACAGGGTGGACACGAGGCGCAAGTCACTGCGAAACGGCTGGTTGGGGCTGGTTCTTGCCTGGAGCGTCGTCCGAATCGCCGGCGCCGGAATCATTCTGAGGCCGTACCACGTCCACCTGTGGGGCTTCGCACTCATCGAAATCGTCTCATCCCCCATCATGGCCATGGCTTCGGCACGGCTCGTCTACGCCCTTCGCGATCATCAGTTGTCGCGTGCCGCCCTCGCGGGAGCCGTCTCCCTTGTGGCTTTCGCCGCACCCGACGTGTACCTCCTGCAATCCGGACGGGGTCTCCCCTGGGTTGCCTACGCCGTGGTGATCGCGTTGATGTTGTGTGGCGCGACAGCGAGTGTCGTCGGACTACGCCGCCAGCTTTTGGAGGCCTCCGTCTGAGTCGGATGTGGCTACGAATCCACGACCCGAGACATGCCCGAGACAGGTTTGACATTTTGTAAACTCGGTCCGTGCCCGTTTTGCGCCCCACGTCCGTCGACCAACTGCTCGACATCTTGGCGAACGATCCGTCCGCCAGCCTCCTGGCCGGAGGAACCGACCTGATGGTGGAAGTCAATTTGCATGGGCGACGGCCCGCGACCGTCTTGTCACTGCGTTCACTCGATGAATTGACGGAATGGTCGCATCGTTCCGGTCGAGTCACGATCGGCGCGGGTCTGCCCTATGCCGACATGGAAAAGGGACCCCTCGCCCAACTCGTTCCCGCCCTCGCTCAGGCGGCGCGCACCGTCGGGTCACCCCAAATTCGAGCGGCGGGCACCATCGGCGGCAATTTGGGCACCTGCTCTCCTGCCGGTGACACGTTGCCGGTTCTGGCCGCGTTGAACGCCACGATCCACGTTCTCCACCGCGACGGTGTTCGCGACGTGCCCTTCTCGGACTTCATGGTCGGGGTCAAGCGAAATTGTTTGAGACCAGGCGAGATCGTTCATTCCGTCACCGTTCCGGTCGTCGAGGGTTGGCAGGGCTACGCCAAGGTGGGCACCCGAAACGCGATGGTGATCTCCACGGCCTCGGCGTGCCTCGTGCACGATTCCGTCGAGGGTCTTGTCTCGATCGCTCTGGGGGCCGTGGGACCAACGATCATTCGGGCCACCGAAGCGGAAAGCTGGCTGGCCCGAAACGTTTCCCTCCGCGGTTCATTGAGCATCAGCAGCGATATCGCCACCGAATTCGGACGTCGCGTCGCGGCCGAGGCTCGCCCGATCTCCGATCATCGGTCCACGGCCGACTATCGACGACATGCAATATCCGTTCTCGCACGACGTCTCCTCGAGAGGGCAGCCATATGAGCAATTCGGACACATCGAATGTCGAGGCCTACGAACTGAGAATCAATGGTCGCAACCACGAAGTTCGTGACTCGTGGATCGGCGAAAGCTTGCTGTACGTCCTGCGCGAACGTCTCGGTCTTCCCGGTGCCAAAGGAGCTTGCGAACAAGGTGAATGCGGAAGTTGCACGGTCATCATGGATGGTCGCGCCGTGTGTTCGTGTTTGGTGATGTCGGCGTCGGCGGTCGGGTCCGACATCGCCACTGTCGAAGGTCTCGGCACCGATGGGCAGCTGTCCGACGTGCAACGAGCATTCCTCGAGGCTGGTGGAGTCCAATGCGGATTCTGCACACCCGGCTTCATCGTCGCTGTTCACCATCTTCTCGACGCGTCACCGAATCCGAACGACGAACAGATCAAGGAAGCACTGTCCGGGAACATTTGCCGATGCACCGGATACGGAAGAATTCTGGAGGCCGTACGCACCGTGGCCGTTCAGCGTCGTGGCCAGCAACGGGGAGTCGAGGCGTGAGCACCGACGTTCGCACCGCCCCGCGCTTCGGATCTCTTGGCGCGAATGCGCATCGTCCCGACGGCACCGCCAAGGTTCAGGGCGGATTCGCGTTCTCCAGCGACATGTGGGCCGAGAACATGCTGTGGGGTGCGACCTTGCGCAGTCCTCATCCCCACGCGCGACTGGTGTCGATCGACGCTTCGGCGGCCTGGAAGATCCCCGGGGTCGAATGCATCATCACCGCGGATGATGTTCCCGGAGTGCCGAATTACGGCCTGATCATGCAAGACCAGCCGGTCTTCGCACGAACGGGTGACACCGTCCGGTATCTCGGAGAGCCGGTGGCCGCCGTGGCCGCCGATCATCCCGAAACCTGCCGACGGGCCATGGCCGCGATCAAGGTGACCTACGAGGTCCTGGAACCGGTCACCGACCCGGAACGGTGCATCGACGGCAGTGCCGCGCCAATCCATCCCGATGGCAACGTGTACCGCCATCAGCGCATCATCACCGGCGACCAGTCGATCGTCGGTGCGATCCAGGTCGAGGGAACCTACGAAATCGGTATGCAAGACCAGGCCTTCCTCGGACTCGAGGCCGCCCTCGCGGTTCCCGACTCGGGGGCGACGGGGGTCGAGTTGTACATCGCGACTCAATGGCTGCACGAGGACCGCAAACAGATCGCCGCCTGTTTGGGTCTCCCCGAAGAAAAGGTTCGTTTGGTGTTGGGTGGAGTCGGAGGTGCTTTCGGGGCACGCGAGGACATCAGTCTTCAGGTGCACACGTGCCTGCTCGCGCTTCGCACCGGACGTCCGGTGC
>RHCK01000092.1 GCA_010030605.1 Acidimicrobiia bacterium | reverse complement strand
TGGCGGTCGCCGAGGCCGGAGCGGATGCCGCCCGCGCCTTGGTGCACGTGAAAGAGGCCTACGCCGAGCAGGGAGCCGAACCTCGTGTTCCGGCCGCCGACTTGGCACGAATGATCATCATGGAGACCGGTGGCAAGTTGACCTCCACCCAAGCCAAGACGGTTTTGGCCGAGTTGGTGGCCAACGGTGGTGGCGACGCCGAAGCGATCGCCAAAGCCAATGGTTTCGAAGCCATGGACACCTCGGCACTCGAGGCCATGGTCGACGAGGTCATCGCCGCTCAACCCGATGCGTGGGCGAAGTACTGCGCTGGCGAGGAGAAGGCCATGGGCGCGCTCGTCGGCGCGATCATGAAGGCCAGCAAGGGCAAGGCCGACGGCAAGGCCGTGACCGCGTTGCTGCAGTCGAAGCGCGGCTAGAGCCGACCGGCCACGATCGCATCGATCGCTCGGCGGCACGTGCGATCGAACGCATCGGCCGACATGTGCAGGTGGTCGATCGGAGTGTCCTCTTCCTTCGTGTGGCTCAATCCGTTCGTCGACGAGGAGAAAATCATGACGGTGGGAACGCTTCTGGCCATTTCACTGGCGTCGTGCAATGCACCGCTCGGTAGTTCGATGTCGTGTCCCTCGACTTCGCGCACGCTCGTGCGGGCGGCCTCGAGAAGTTCGGGATGAAACGGCATCGGTGCGATGCGGAAAATGTGCTCCCACTCGACGGTGCACCCTTCCGCTTCGGCCGCCGCCTGGGCGGCCGCGCGACCCTCGGCGAGCATCGCCGCCAATTCATTGGCATCGATGTGTCGCATGTCGAGCGTGATGGTGGTTTCTCCGGCCACGGCGGTGACCACGCCCGGTTTGCAGGCGACCGCACCGACGGTGGTGACACCGTCGTGACGATCTCCGATCTCGGCCACGGCCAAAGCGAAACGTGACGCGGCGCGGAAGCTGTCGCGACGCATGGGCATCGGCATCGTGCCGGCGTGGGCGGCTTGTCCGCGGAAGATCAGTCGCTCGCGTTCGATGCCCTTGGTCCCGGTGACGGTGCAGATTCCCTTGCCGAGGGACTCGAGAATCGGCCCTTGTTCGATGTGCACCTCGACGTAGGCCTTCACGTCACGAAGTCGGGTGCATGCTCCGTCGAGGCGGTCGATGTCGACGCCGTGTTGGGGCAGGATGTCGACGAGTCGGTTGCCTTCCTTGTCGGACAGACCACGCAGAATCTCGACGTCGAGCGTTCCCATCACCGCGGCCGAACCGAACAATGAACGGCTGAATCGAGCGCCTTCCTCGTCGGCCCAATCGACGAGGGCAACGGTCACGGGCGGGGTTCCCTCGCTCGCGAGCGACCTCAACAATTCGAGACCGGCCATGACGCCGAGAGCGCCATCGAGCCAACCACCTTTGGGAACACTGTCGAGATGACTTCCCACGACGAGGGTGTCGGGGCGTTCCCCACGCAGGTACGCCCACAGATTTCCGGCCTCGTCCACGTCCACGTCGACGGGCAACGTGGACAGGCTCTCGCGCAAGAGTGCGCGAGCTTCCAACCATTCGGGGGTCCAGCAGAGGCGACGTGATCCGTCGGGGCCACCGGTGCGGCGCGCGAGATCACGTAGATCGGACACCACGCGCGCGGGATCGAACGTCGAACGGACGGTGCTGTTGGCCATGAGACAACGGTACCGTGATCGATCGTGACGGGACGAACGACGGACCACATCCTCATCGACAACTTGCGAGTGGTGAGCATCATCGGCGTCCTCGACCATGAACGCGTCACGCCGCAACCACTGCGAATCGACGTCGACATGGAAGTCGACCTCCATGACGCCGGCCAGAGCGACGACTTGACGCAAACCGTGCACTACGGAGAGGTCGCCATCGCGCTCGCCGAGTTGGCTCGCAACACGAAATATCAACTGCTCGAACGCTTGGCTCAGCACATGACGGAAGTGGTGCTGTCCTTCCCCTTGGTGCGCGCGGTCGACCTCACCTTGACCAAGTTGGAGCCACCCATTCCCGAGGACATCGGGTCGACCGCCGTTCGTTTGCGACGCGTGCGTTCGGACTTCTCGTCGACCACTCCGCACAAGGCCATCATCGCGCTCGGCAGCAACATGGGCGACCGCGCTGGCTACCTGCGTTTCGCTCTCGACCGTCTCGGCGATCGGGTGACGGCGGAATCACAGGTGTTCGAAACCGACCCGGTGGGTGGTCCCGAGAATCAAGGCGCGTACCTGAACATGGTCGTGGCCATCGACACCGAACTCGATCCGTACGCGTTGCTCCGTTGGCTCCATCGCATCGAGGCCGACGCCGGTCGCGAGCGAGTGGTGCATTGGGGGCCGCGCACACTCGACATGGATCTGTTGTTCTTCGACGACGTGATCATCGACGGGGGAAACCTCGCGGTGCCTCATCCGCGTTACGCCGAGCGTCGCTTCGTTCTGGCACCTCTCAGCGAGGTGGCTCCCGAACGATGTCCGGTCGGTTGGGAGACGAGCCTTCCTCCCGATGCCGTGTATCCGCGCGGCCCGTTGGGGCGCTGAGCCGCTGACGCGAGCCTCAGTCGCTCAGTCGCCCAGTTCAAGCGATCGTTCCACCCGACGAATCTTCTCGGGGTAGTGGCCGCGCCCGAATTCGGGTCGTTGCCGCAACACGATCTCGAGCAGTTCGTCGTGTTGTGCGGTTTCCTTCCACGGGAGCGCGATGTACAACGGCAGACCAAAGACGCGCAACGCGTCGAGGTTCGAGTAGACGTGCTTCTGGTACGTGTATCTCTCTTCCCAGGGCCAGTTCGACGGGGCGAAACCGGTGCCCGGATCGAGAATGCACAGGTCCCGCAGGCCGTAGCGGTCGGCGATCGTCAGTTGGGATTCGAAGAATTCGAGCATCACCTTGACGGGATCGGCCCGCACCATCTCCATCTCGCGAGGGTTCGGGCCCGACAGGAAAGGCAGAACGATGGGTGCACGAAAGTCGGCGGCCACTCGCCACATCTCGTCGGTCTGCATGCCATCGGCCGCGTTGATGACGGTGGCCCCGGCCTGCAGGGCGTGGCGCGTGACCTCGGGCTTCCATGAATCGATGCTCAACGGGACTCCGAACGCGGCCAATGCCGTCACGATCGATTCGAGTCGGCTCCACTCCTCCTGCCACGACACCACCGTGGCGTTGTCGGTGGAACCCTGGCCACCGAGGTCGATCCCGTCGCACCCGTTGTTCAACAGGTATTCGCCTCGTCGGGTGGCGGCCACGGCGTCGAGGGCGATTGAATCGGTGTTGAGCGAATCCGGTGAGGCGTTGACGACGCCGTACAAGAACATGCATCGCAGGTTAGGGCGAGACGAGACGACATGAGCGTGAAGACATTCGATCCCGCCGGATGGACCCTGGAGACGGCGTTGTTGATGAAAGGATCGCGCACGATCTCGGTGTGCATTCCGTGCAAGAACGAGGCCGAGACCATCGGTGATCTCGTGCGGTTGATCGAACCGACGTTGCTCGGAACGTTGGTCGACGAATTGATCGTGCTCGACGATGGTTCCCTCGACGGAACCGGGGAGATCGCCGAGGAGGCGGGCGCCACCGTGGTGCACGTCGACTGGGTGCACTTCTTTCACGGAGTGGCCAAGGGCAAGGGCAATGCGTTGTGGTCCAGCCTTCTCGCGAGCAAAGGCGATCTCGTGGTGTGGATCGACGGTGACATCACCAGCTTCACCACCGATTGGATCGTGCGTTTGGTGATGCCGCTACTCATCGACGCCGAGGTCGGATTGGTGAAAGCCAGTTACGAGAGACCGTCACACCTCGGTGGTGGCGGTCGCACCACCGAACTCGTCGCCCGACCCCTGTTGTCGATGTTCTTCCCCGAACTGGCCGACATGCAGCAACCATTGGCCGGTGAATTCGCCGGCCGACGCTCGATGTTGGAAGCGATTCCGTTCGCCACCGGTTGGGGTGTCGAGATCGGCATGATCATCGACATGGCGAGCAAGTTCGGACCATCGAGTTTGGCCCAGGTCGATCTGGGCGTTCGCCTGCATCGACATCACAAACTCGAGACCTTGGCGATTCAAGCCGCCGAGGTGGCCGCCACGGTTTTGGCGCGCACCTCGAATCCGCCGACCATCGCGACGAATCCTCCACTTCTTCACCGCAAGGTGGGTGAACCGATCGAATTGAACGTCGGTGAACGGCCCGCGGCGAACACCTTGCCGAAACTCGGCGTGGTTCCTCAGTCTCCCGACGACGCACGCAAGTAACGCAAGAACACGAATCCGTCGTCGGTTCCGAGGTGCGCCAACCGCCAGGGTTCGCGCAAAGCCAACGGTCCGGAGGCGATGCGTTGGCTGGTGCCGCTCACGAATCGTGGCGCAATGGTGAGGCAAATCTCATCCACCAAATCGGCGGCCAACATCTGAGCGTTCAAATTCGGTCCACCTTCGAGCACGCACACGCGACCGGGCAGATCGCGCACGATGTCGCGCACATCTCCCGCCACGATCCGCGTGTTGCCGGCGGCGGTCAGGGTCGCGGAATTGCGGCCGAGATCGCCCGATTCCGACACCACCACCAACACTTGTGGGGAGGGGAGCGGGTTGTAGCCGTCCTGGCGAACCGTTTCGGCCCCGACCAGAACGCTGTCGCCGGTGCGGTGCAGGTGCAGAAAGATCTCGCGATCGGTCGGGCCACCCAGAAGAGCCGAGTTTCCTTCCAACGACACCGCACCATCGGCCGTGCTGATCATGGACATCACGATCCAGGGTCGATCGGTTGGCCGCGGTCGATCCGAGAGGTCGTACGCGACCTCCACCGGAACCTCCATCGGATGGGGGTGGATCAATTGCACGCCTCGTGTCTAGCGGGGACATGGACGCGGTTCCCGATTCGGTGGGAAATGACGCGAGACTGACAAAAAGCCCGCCGAAACTTCCACGAATGTCACAGGAATCCAACGGATTTTCGGCGGCTCCGTTTCTGAGGGGTCGTCAGATGGTGGGGTAGGGTTTCGGTATGTACCTCGCCGAAACACCCGATCAGCAGGCCCTGCGCAAGGAGCTCCGCGAGTATTTCGCGGCCATGCTCACCCCCGAAGTGCGCGCCGAATTGGGGGAGTCGGGCGAAGGAAAGCCACTTTTCCGTGAATTGGTTCGACGCATGGGTGCCGACGGTTGGTTGGGTCTCGGATGGCCGAAAGAGTTCGGTGGTCAGGGTCGCCCCGCGACCGATCAGTTCATCATGTTCGACGAGATCCAACGAGCGCACGCTCCGTTCCCGTTCGTCACCGTGAACACCGTTGGTCCGGCGATCATGGCGCACGGCACCCAAGCGCAGAAGGATCAATACCTCACCGGCATTCTGAAAGGTGAGATCAACTTCGCCATCGGATACACCGAACCCGAAGCCGGTACCGACCTCGCCAGCTTGCGCACGACGGCAGTGCTCGACGGTGACGAGTGGGTCATCAACGGCAACAAGGTCTACACATCGGGCGCGAATCAGAGCGATTACGTGTGGCTCGCGTGCCGCACCGACCCTGATGCACCGAAGCACCAAGGCATCAGCATCATCATCGTGCCCACCAACTCCAAAGGTTTCGAGTGGACTCCCATCGTCACCGTTGGTGGCGTGGTCACCACGGCCACCTATTACACCGACGTTCGCGTTCCCAAGGAGAACGTGATCGGTCAGATCAATGGCGGTTGGAAACTCATCACGATGCAGTTGAACCACGAGCGCGTGGGTTTGGCCGCATTGTCCGGCCTGACCGAGCGCCTACTCGACGACGTCACCACGTGGTGTCGCGTGACCCCGTCCGGTGGCGCCGACGACGAAAAGATGATCGACGTGGCGTGGGTTCAGCAGGACCTCGCCAAATGCCATGCGTTGCTCGACGCCATCCGTCTGATGACGTGGAAGTTGGCCCAGAGCGTGGCCGACAACACGCTCGGACCGGCCGAGGCCAGCGCGGTGAAGGTGTTCGGCACCGAGCGCGCCGTCGAGGTGTACCGCATCATGCAGGGCATCCTCGGACCGGTGTCGCATCTTCGTGACGGATCCGACGGCGCCGTGATTCACGGCGAGGTCGAACGCGCCGCACGTGCCGCGCAGATCAACACCTTCGGTGGCGGCGTCAACGAGATCCAGCGCGAACTGGTGGCCACCGCCGGCTTGGGTTTGGTGCGCTCGACGCGCTGAATCGACGAGTGCGACGAGTGCGCGCTCAGCTGATTCGCTGAATGATGGTGCCGGTGGATACCGCGCCGCCACAACACATGGTGACGAGAGCGAACTCCTTGTCGGTGCGCTCCAATTCGTGGAGAGCCGTGGTGATGAGGCGGCTGCCGGTGGAGCCCACCGGGTGACCGAGAGCGATGGCGCCGCCGTTCACGTTCACCTTGGTCATCAACTCGTCGCGGCTGACGCCGTGCACCTTGGCCCAGCTCAGAACGACGCTGGCGAAAGCCTCGTTGATCTCGACGATGTCGATGTCTTTCATGGTCATGCCGGCGTCGGCCAACACCTTCTCGGTGGCCTGAACCGGTCCGTCGAGGTGGTAGTAGGGCTCGGCTCCCACCAAACACTGAGCGACGATTCGTGCCCGGGGGCGCAAACCTTCGGCGCGAGCGCGATCCTCATCCATCCAGAGAACGGCGGCGGCGCCATCGCTGATCTGGCTGCTGTTTCCGGCGGTGTGGATTCCGTCGGGAAGAACCGGGTTCAACGACGCCAACTTCTCGGCGGTGGTTTCACGGAGCCCACCGTCGCGAGCCAC
>RHCK01000091.1 GCA_010030605.1 Acidimicrobiia bacterium | reverse complement strand
CCGGGTGGGTGCGGCTGACCACGATCTGCGGTCCGCGCTCGGAGCGACGAACCTCGACGATGTAGGCCTTCACGCGCGTGCCCGGGTTGGCGCGCTCGTAGGGCACCTGCTCACTCTGGGGCATGAGGGCTTCGACCTTGCCCAAGTCGAGCAGGGCGTAACGATGGTCGTTCTGCTGCACGATGCCGGTGACGATGTCGCCCTCGCGGTTCGCGTACTCCTCGAACTTGCGGTCGCGCTCGGCTTCGCGGATGCGCTGACCCATCACCTGACGGAAGGTCTGGGCCGCGATACGACCGAGTTCGTTCTTGCTCGGCGTGTCATCACGCTCGTTGATCCAGTTGCCGTCCTCGTCGATGTCGTAGGCGATGAAGCTCATCTCCAAGGTGTCGGGATTCAACATCACCTCGACCTCTTCGGCGGCGCCGGGACGCTTCTTGTAGGCCGTGGCCAACGCGTCGACCAACACCTGCAGCAGAGTGTCCTCGGAGATGTTCTTCTCCGCCGCAAGCAGCTTGATGGCTTCTTTCATGTCGAGATTGCTCATGACTCGGAATGCTCCTGGTCGTCGTGGATGTCTATGTCGTCAAAATCTGCGTCGTCGAAATCGTCGTTGTCGGCAGACAAGTCTGCCGTGGTAGCGGCCGAATCGGCTCCCGACCGAGCTCCCGAACCGGAACTTTTGCCCCGAACGCCCTTCTTGCCACCCGATCCGGGCTTGGGTGCGGCCTCCCACACGAACACCGTTCGGGCTCGATCGACCTGATCGATGCTGATGGTGCGCTCGTCGCCCGATTCGAGGCGAAGAGTGAAGTCGGTTTCAGTGGCCCCAATCAGGACACCAGAGAGCCGTCGCTCGCCGTTCACCACGTTCGTCAGACGAACGGCCACTTGCTTGCCGATCTCGCGCTGGAAGTGGCGGGGTAGACGAAGGTTGCGCTCCAGACCCGGACTCGACACTTCGAGCGTGTACTGGCCGGGGATGGGATCGGCATGATCGAGATCGCGGGAGATGAGTCGTGTGGCGCGAGCCAACTGGTCGACATCGATTCCGCCGGGCGAGCCCGGAGGGGTGTCGATGGTGACCTTCACCATGCCACCGGCGTACTCGAGGTCGTACAACTCGAGGCCGAGGTCGTCGAGAATGGGCAGAACGAGAACACGAACGCGCTCGGTGATGCTGTTGTCGGTGGCGCCCATGTCGTTCTCTCCTTTCTCGTTCCGTGACTCTCGTTTTCATGTCGACCCGAGTGATTAAAAAAGACGTGAGCTTTCGCTCACGCCTTTCCGACCCGCCTGACGGCGGAAACCCTCTCAAGACCCTCTGAATGATACAGGTTCCCAACTAACCTCCATCCAATGTTGCGGTTGTCCAGCCTGTTCGTGCGAACCCTGCGGGAGAACCCGTCCGATGCCGAGGTCCCGAGCCATCAACTGATGCTGCGCGCCGGATACATCCGACGGGCCGCGCCGGGCGGATTCACTTGGCTTCCGTTGGGCTGGAACGTCTACCGCAACGTCGAGAACGTGGTGCGCCAGGAAATGGACGCCGCCGGATTCCAGGAAGTGCACTTCCCGGCATTGCTCCCCCGCGAGCCCTACGAGGCCACCAATCGCTGGACCGAGTACGGTCCGAATCTGTTCCGTCTTCAGGACCGCCGCGGGGTCGATTATCTCCTCGGACCCACTCACGAGGAAATGTTCACCTTGCTCGTCAAGGACCTGTACAGCAGCTACAAGGACCTGCCGCTCGTCATCTACCAGATCCAGACGAAGTATCGCGACGAAGCTCGGCCCCGAGCCGGCCTCTTGCGAGGTCGCGAGTTCGTCATGAAGGACAGCTACAGCTTCGATATCGATGACGCTGGGCTGGCCAAGAGTTACGAGGATCACCGAGCCGCGTACATCCGCACTTTCGAACGACTCGGCTTGCCGTTCGTCATCGTGTCGGCGATGTCGGGAGCCATGGGTGGGTCCAAGAGCGAGGAGTTCCTCGCTCCCCTGGAAGTGGGCGAGGACACCTTCGTGCGTTGTGCGTGCGGCTACGCGGCCAACACCGAAGCCGTCACCGTTCCCGCCCCCGTCGCGACGAACATCGAGGGTCTGCCCACCTCACGCGTGGTCGACACTCCGAACACGCCGACCATCGCCACCTTGGTCGATCTTCTGAACGACCGCTCCGATCTTCGCCGCGACGATCGTTCCTGGACCGCCGCCGACACGTTGAAGAACGTCATCGTGATGTTGCGCCATCCCGATGGTCGACGCGAACCGTTGGCCATCGGATTGCCCGGCGACCGCGAGGTCGACATGAAGCGCCTCGAAGCTCAAGTGGGTCCGGCCGAACCCGACGCGTTCACCGAAGCCGACTTCACCGCTCACCCGACGTTGGTGAAGGGGTACATCGGACCCGACATTCTTGGTTCATCGTCGACCTCGGGAATCCGTTATCTCGTCGATCCTCGCGTGGTCACGGGATCGCGATGGGTCACCGGAGCCAATCGCGCGGGCAATCACGTGGTCGATCTGGTGTGCGGTCGCGACTTCACTCCCGACGGCACCATCGAGGCGGCCGAAGTGCTGGCCGGTGACACCTGCCCGCGTTGCGCCGAGAACGGTCGCCACGGCGTGCTCGAAATGGCTCGCGGAATCGAGATCGGTCACATTTTCCAACTCGGTCGCAAGTACGCCGAAGCGCTCGATCTGACGGTGCTCGATCAGAACGGTAAGCAGGTCGTGGTCACGATGGGAAGCTACGGCATCGGCGTGTCCCGCGCGGTGGCCGCCATCGCCGAGGCCACCGCCGACGAACTCGGACTGTGTTGGCCTCGCGAGATCGCACCGGCCGACGTCCACATCGTCATCGCCAGCAAGGGCGCCGACGACATCGCTGCCACCGCCGAAACCCTGGCCACCGATCTCGAATCGCGCGGTGTGCGCGTGTTGCTCGATGACCGCACCACGGTGTCCCCCGGCGTGAAGTTCAAGGACGCCGAACTCATCGGAGTGCCGACGATCGTGATCGTGGGTAAGGGTCTCGCCGACGGGGTCATCGAAGTGCGTGACCGGGCCACGAACGAGCGTCGCAACATCGCGGTCGGCTCGGTGGTCGACGAACTAGTCGCCGAATGCGCGACGCCAAGCCGCCGGTGACGCGGACGAGCGAGCGGTCATGAAACTCGTCCGCGGGGTCGTCCAGCACTATTCGTGGGGAGATCCGACCTCCATCCCCGCGATGCTCGGGCTCGAACCCGACGGCCGTCCGTGGGCGGAACTGTGGTTCGGAACCCATTTGGGGGGCGCCTCGAAAGTCATCGACCTCGGCTCGAGCGATCGGTCGAGCGACGCCCCCGGTCTCGCCGACGACACCGGCGGACTGTTCTCACCGCTCACCGCGATTTCGGGTGAACTTCCGTTCTTGCTGAAGATCCTGGCCGCGGCCGAACCGTTGTCGTTGCAGAGTCATCCTTCGGCCGATCAGGCTCGTATCGGATACGCGCGCGAGAACCGTCAGAACATTCCGGTGAGCAACAGCCGTCGCATTTATCGGGATCCCTTCGCCAAGCCCGAGTTGATCTGCGCTCTCGAACCCTTCGAAGCATTGTGCGGTTTTCGCGAGGAGGTGGAGTCGGTTCGTTTGTTGCATTCCATCGGCGGCGCCGCCTCGCGCATCGCACGCATGATCACCGACCACGACCTCGCACACACGTTGCGTTACTTGTTCAGCGGAACCGAAGAGGTTCGTCTGCTGCACAACGAGATCATCGAGGCCTGTCACGCCCATCAGTCGGCCAGCGCACAGTGGGCGAGCAAGTTGTCGACCTCGTATCCCGACGACCCCGCCGTGGTCGTCACCTTGCTCTTGAACCACGTCACCTTGAAGCAAGGAGAAGCCTTGTATTTGGGGCCCGGCAACCTGCACGCATATCTGCGGGGAACCGGCGTCGAAGTGATGGGTTCGAGCGACAATGTGGTGCGTTGCGGCCTCACCAACAAACACGTCGATGTGAACGAGTTGTTGGCCACCGTCGTTCCTCAGCCACTCCCCGACCCGATCGTGCGGGCCACCCCCGTCACGCGCACCGATGCCGGACGTTTGTGGCGATACGAAACTCCATCGGCACCGTTCACCTTGTGGGTCCATCAGATCAACGGAACCGAAACCCTGCGCGCCCGCACTCGGGAGCTCACGTTGTGCGGCTCGGGATCGACCGATCGTTTGCAGCGCGGCGAAGTGGCCTACCTGTCACCCGGCGAAGAACTCACCCTCACCGGCAAAGCCACCCTGTTCCGCGTCACCGAACCCTGACCATCAGGATTTCTTGCGGATCTCCACGATTCGCGCCTGAGAGTTGTTCGCATCGTCACCCTTATCGGCCAACAACGCCGAACGATCCTTGGCGGCTTCGCGTTCGGCCTTGGCGGTGTCGACTCGGGCGATGGCGGCGTCCACTCCGTGTTCATGGATGAACTCGGCCCATTCCACGAGCGCCTCGACCATTTCGGACTCGGGCACCACGGCAACGTTGCGACCCTTCACGAAGAGATGTCCCCGCTTGTTGCCGGCCGCGATTCCGATGTCGGCATCGCGCGCTTCTCCCGGACCATTCACGACGCAACCCATCACGGCCACTTGCAACGGAATCTGACGCTCACCGAATGCGGCCATGGCACGGTTGGCCACGTCGATCACGTCGATTTCGGCGCGACCGCACGACGGACACGCGATGAGGTCGACGTTCTTGCGTTCGCGCAGACCAAGAGCCTCCAACAGCTGACGACCGGCGCGCGCTTCCTCGACCGGATCGGCGGTGAGGCTGTAACGAATGGTGTCGCCGATTCCCTCCATGAGCAGCGTGGCGATACCCGCGGTCGCCTTCAGAAGCCCGCCGGGCAACGGACCGGCTTCGGTGACACCGAGATGCAAGGGATGATCGGTGGCTTCGCTCAATTGCCGATACGCCTCCACCATGAGGGGTACGTTGGACGCCTTCACACTGATCTTGATGAGATCGAAATCGACCTCCCGAAAGTAGGCGATCTCGCGCATCGCGGATTCGACCATCGCCTCGGGGGTCACCTTGCCGCCGTACTTGTCGTAGAGCTCGGGGTCGAGCGAACCGCCGTTCACTCCGATGCGAATGGGAATTCCGCGATCGCGGGCCTCGCTGGCCACCGCCTTGATGTGTTCCGGCCGACGAATGTTGCCCGGATTCAGTCGCAGGCCATGCACCCCGGCTTCCATGGCGGCCAAGGCCATTTTGTATTGATGGTGGATGTCGGCGATGACCGGAATGGGTGACCGCGGAACGATGCTCGCCAAACCTTCGGCTGCTTCGATCTCGTTGCACGTGCACCGAACGATGTCGCAACCGGCCGCGGCCAACGCGTAGATCTGCTGCAACGTTCCTTCGACGTCGGCCGTCTTGGTGATGGTCATCGACTGCACCGTGATGGGCGCGTCACCGCCAACGGCGACCTTGCCGACATGAATCTGTCGGGTCGGACGACGGGAGGTGATCGACGCGTGTTGCATGGCGATCAGTCTGCCAACAATCAGAACGGTCGTGTGAGATCGAGATACAGACCGGTGAACGTGAGGAACATGAGAAGTGTCACCACCACCACGGTGGCGGGCCACATCTTCTCGACGTCGGCCCGATACTCACGACCCTTGCGACTACGCAGCCGCTCGTAGGTGGCGATCGCCGCATGACCACCGTCGAAGGGCAGCAAGGGAAGCAGGTTGAACAACCCGACGAACACGTTGATGGACGCCAAAACCTCGAGGACGCCGTAGAACCCGTCCCGATCGCCGATCTCGCCGGCGACTTTGGTGACTCCGACCACCGTGGTCGGTCGCTTGTTGGGGTCGGCTTCGTCGTTCGTGAGTTGTTCCCACTGATTCGCCGGGTTCACGACGGTTCCGATTCCGGAAAATGTGCGTCCCATTCCGGTCCAGAGATCGCCCATCACGTGCGAGAAGCCCGAGATCGGACCGAGTTGCTCGCGTCCCCAACTGTCAGTGCCGACACCGAAGTAGCCGATGCCCGACCCCGGATCAGAGGGACGTTCGATGAGCGTCACTTCCATCGTGGAGGCGACTCCGGCTCGTTCGATGTCGATGGTGGCTCGTGCGCCGACTCCGAGCGCGCCGATGGTCGAACCCAGTTCGTCGACACCGTCGATGGTCGTGCCGTTGATGCGAAGAATCCGATCGCCGAGCTCGATCCCGGCGAGATCGGCAGGCGAACCCTCGGTGACGGCGAACACCTTCACCTCGCCGGTCTCTTGATAACGACCGCCCGAGGTGTACACGAACATCATGATGAGGATCGCGATGATCATGTGCATCATGGACCCGGCGGTGATGACCAGCAATCGCCACCTATAGGGCTTGCTCGAGTACGCGACATCCTCGTCGCCCGGCTCGACGGGGTCGAGATTGTTCATGCCGACGATGCGCACGAAGGCTCCGAGAGGGAGGGCTCTGACTCCGTACTCGACTCCATTTCGATTCGTGCTCCAGAGCTTGGGTCCGAATCCCATGAAGAACTGGGTGCGCTTCATGCCCGCCCATCCAGCGGTGACGAAGTGTCCGACCTCGTGGAGGAACACCGAGATCAAGAGTCCGATCACCAGAACGAGACTCCAGACGTTGGTGATTCCGAGCCAGATCAGCAAACCAAGAATGAGCAACCCCGACGACATCGCGACGGAACGGTTCGGACCAGGATCGGCCGGGGTCTCCCCCACGGCACCGCCGGCCATCATCTCGTCGCGAAACGATCGATACAGAGTCATCGGGACA
>RHCK01000010.1 GCA_010030605.1 Acidimicrobiia bacterium | reverse complement strand
ACGGCGTGGCGTGGAGGTCAAGTATCTGGGGCTCGATGGTGCTCGCATCGATCTGGATGACGAGTCGATCGATCATGTGGTGTCGACGATGACGCTGTGCACCATTCCCGACGTCGAGACTGCGCTCGACGAGATCCACCGAGTTCTACGTCCGGGTGGACAGTTCCACTTCGTCGACCACGGTCGAGCTCCCGACCCGAGGGTTGCGTCGTGGCAGGACCGTCTGCAGCCGATTCATTCCCGACTCTTCGGGGGCTGCCATCTCGACCGCGACATTCCCGCTCTCGTCGAGGGCTGCGGTTTGCACATCAGTCACGTCGAAGCCGACTACATGAAGGGCCCCAAGGTGATGGGATACCTGCACCAAGGAATCGCCGTCAAGGCCGTCGGCGCCGCCACATAGAAACGGACCGGCGCCGAGCCGGTCCGTGAGTGGTGTCGAAGGGGGGACTTGAACCCCCACGATCTTACGATCACTAGCCCCTCAAGCTAGCGCGTCTGCCTATTCCGCCACTTCGACGTGGGACTCCAAAGATACCGGTCGATCGATCAATCAGCGAACCAGCAAAAAGCCGAGGCTGAGGATCGAGATGACCCACACCAATGCGATCACGAAGGTGATGCGGTTCAGGTTGCGTTCAGCGGCCGCCGAGCCGATACCGGCACCGCTTCCACCGCCGAACATGTCGGACAGTCCGCCGCCCTTTCCGCTGTGCATCAGGATGCCCGCCACCATTCCGATGGTCGAGACGATGTTCACGAACACCATGAAATACATCACCAGGTCACGCACGAACGACGATCCTAACGGTGTCAGAGCGGGAAATGGCAGGCCACCTGGTGACCGGATTCTCGCTCGATGAGCAGGGGTTCCTCGGCCGCACAGCGGGCTTCGGCCTTGGGACAACGCGTGCGGAACCGGCATCCCGAGGGTGGATTCACCGGACTCGGTACGTCACCGCTGAGAACGATTCGTTTGCGCTCCCCCGCTCCCTTTGGATCGGCCACCGGCACCGCCGACAACAGGGCCTTGGTGTACGGATGCGCCGAACGTTCGTACACCGCGGTCGGATCACCGATCTCGACGATCTTTCCGAGGTACATCACCGCCACTTGGTCGGCGATATGACGCACCACGGACAAGTCGTGAGCGATGAACACGTACGACAGCCCCATCGACGATTGGAGGTCCTCCATCAGATTCAGAATCTGCGCCTGAATCGACACGTCCAGAGCCGAGACTGGCTCGTCGGCGATGATGACCTTGGGTTGCAGTGCCAGCGCTCGAGCGATACCGGCGCGCTGACGTTGACCGCCCGAGAACTCGTGAGGAAAGCGGTTGTAGTGCTCGGGGTTCAATCCCACCAAGGCCATCAGTTCGCGCACCCGAGCCTTTTCGTCGGCGCGTGACAGGGTCTTTTGAATACGGATCGGCGTTCCGATGCTCTGACCAATGCTGTGTCGCGGATTCAAACAGGCGTAGGGATCCTGGAAGACGACCTGAATGTCCCGCCGCAGGGCGAGGAGCTCCCGTGAGGACGCCTTCGTGATGTCCTTGCCATCCAAGAGAACGGACCCTGCCGTCGGCTCGATCAGGCGTGCCAACAATCGACCCAGCGTCGATTTGCCACAACCGGACTCCCCCACGATGGCCAAGGTGGTTCCACGACGCAGACCGAACGACACCTCGTCGACCGCTTGGACGACATCGGTTGGACGTTGGAGCATCTTGGACGCTCCGGTCGGGAAATACTTTCGAAGACCACGAGCCTCGAGCACCAGATCGGTGTTCACGACGCACCTCCCATCAGACCGAGCAGACGCTCGTCGGGAAGATGACAGGCCGACCGACTCGATCCCACGATCCGCAGTTCGGGGGCCTCCGACGAGCAGCGACCGCCCAACGAATCGGCGAACGCGCACCGAGGATGAAACGGGCAACCGGACGGCAACTTGATCAACGACGGCGGTGTGCCCGGAATGGGCTCCAAACGCTCGTGGCGTGCGGTGTCCAGACTCTTGACCGACTTCAACAGTCCGCGCGTGTACGGATGAGTGGGCACCGCGAAGGTGTTCTCCACCGACGCGGATTCGACGACACGTCCGGCGTACATCACCATCACTCGTTCGGTGATCTCGGCCACCACACCCAGATCGTGCGTGATGAGGATGACCGCCGAGCCATGTTGGGCTTGCATCTCGGCGATGAGTTCGAGAATTTGCGCCTGCACCGTGACGTCGAGGGCCGTGGTCGGCTCGTCGGCGATCAGAATCTTGGGATTGTTCACCAACGCCATCGCGATCACGATGCGTTGACGCATTCCTCCGGAGAATTCATGCGGGTACTGATCGACGCGCTTCAGAGGCTCGGGAATTCCGACTTTCTCCAATGAGTTCAGAGCGATCTCACGAAGTTCCTTCTTGGTGGCACCCGGATGATGAATCGCGTACGCCTCACCGATTTGACGACCCACCGTGTAGAACGGGTTCAGAGCAGTGAGCGGATCCTGAAAGATCATGGCCATGTCACTGCCCCGAACCGAACGGACTTCGTCCTCGGTCATGGTCAGGACATCGCGACCCTCGAGCAAAATCTCTCCGGAAATCCGCACATCGGCCCCGAAATTGAGCCGTAACAGCGAGTTGGCCGTCACGGACTTTCCGGAGCCGCTCTCGCCCACGATGGCCACCGTTTCGCCGGGCTCGATGTCGAACGACACGCCCTGCACCGCACGCACGTCACCTTCCGGAGTGCCGAAGGTGACGTTCAGATCGCGAACCGAGAGGAGGGTCACTTCACCCTCACTCGGGGATCGAGGTATCCGTACAGCACGTCGACGACGGCGTTCGCGATCACGATGAACACTGCCGCAACCATCGTGGTGGCCACGAGGATCGGAAGATCCGAGTTGACGACCGCGGCCAACGTGAGCTTGCCCAAACCGGGCAGATTGAAGATGCTTTCCGTGACCAAGGCTCCACCCAACAGGAACGCGAAATCCAGTCCGGCGATGGTCACGATCGGCACCAACGCCGCGCGCATGACGTAGGTGACGATGAGTCGTTTGCGAGGTAGGCCTTTGGCGATTCCGAGGCGAACGAACTCCTCGTTCATCACCTCGAGGATTCCGTTGCGCGTCATTCGTACGTAGGTGGCGGCGGAGATGAGCGCCAGAACGAACCACGGAAGAATCAGTGCCATGAACCAGTCGACGGGGTTCTCGGTGATTCCGGTGTAGCGCGGGAACGGAAGGATTCCGGTCCAAATCACGAAGATCATGATGAACATGAGTCCGAGGAAAAACGTCGGGAAACTCACACCCACCACGCTGAAGCCGGTGGCCAATCGATCTTGCCATCGCCCACGTTTCAAGGCGGCCAGTGTTCCGAGTCCGACTCCGATGGCCATCCAGAGCACGAAGGCACCAAGGGCGATCGATGCGGTGACGGGAAGGGTCGAAGCAATCAATGACGTCACGCATTCGTGACGGTCGTAGGAGTAGCCGAGTGAGGGCGCGGGGCAATGCACCGAAGCGCCTTCTTCTCCGTACGTGCGTCCGGCGAAGATGCCTTTCATGTACGCGCCGTACTGCTCCACCAAGGGCTTGTCGTAGCCCAAACGTTCACGGTTGGCTTCGATCACCTCGGGGCGACAGTTCTTGCCGCAGGTGAGAGCCGCCGGATCCGAGGGAAGAGCGGAAAAAATCCAGAAAGTGAAGGCGCTGACGATGAGCAGCAAAACAACGGCGAACATCGACCGTCGGAGTACGAAAAAGATCATGTCATCACGCCCGGGACACGAAGGTGGGCGGCCGCCGAATGCGACCGCCCACCTCTCGAGTCATTCCTCGATGTCAGCCGGCCAGGCCGACGCCACCGAGGTTGTACCAACCGAACGGCAGCCACTGGAAAGCGCCACGCACGTTCGATCCGACCAGGTTCTGGCTCTTGGTTGCCGAACCCGGGATGGACCACACCTGGTCGATGACGTACTGGTTCAGTTCCTTCCAGAGCTTCGACTGCTTGGCGCGGTCGGTCTCGGCCTTGGCCTCATCGACCTTGGCCTGGAAGTCGGCGAACGCAGCGTCACCTTCGTTGTTGTGGTAGTTGAAGCCGCCGCCCTCACCGAAGAGTTCGGGGATGACGGTCGAGGCGTTCGCCCAGTCAGCCGCCCAACCGGCACGCATCAGGTCACCACGGTCACCGTTGATGGTGGCGTAGTACTTCGACGCCTCGATCGGGTTGTCGTTGATCTTGATGCCAGCGGCGCCAAGCGACTCGATCCAGATGGCGATGTTCTTCTTCCACGTGTCGCTGTCGGGGTGATCGAAACGGAGACCATCCTCGGTGGCCTTGGCGTACACCTCGGGGCACTTGGTCTTGGCTTCCTCGAGCTTGGCCTTGGCCGCCTCGACGTTCGGAGTGCCGTCCTCGTTCAGTCCATCGACCAACTTGGCGGGCTCATAGTCGGCCGCCAACAGCGGGGCCACGAAGCTCTTGGCGAACTCGCCAGTGAACGGTCCACCGGCGGCGGTGCGCAGTGCCTCACGATCGAGGGCCAACCACACGGCCTGACGGACCTCGACACACGAGACCGACTCCACGTTGAACATCGTGTACGAGACGAAACCGTCGAAACCGTCGGTACGACGATCCTTCAGGGTGTCGTCACCGAAGACTGTCTGGAGGTTCTCCGGCAGAATTCCGCCGTACACGATGGCGTTCTTGTCGTCACCGGCATCGGCGAGCATGCGCTCGTCGATGACCGCCTCGTCGAGACCGAACTGCCACACGATCTTGTCGACCTTGGGCTCGCGAACCTCGTCGGTGTCCTTGCTCCAGTTCTCATTACGAACCAGAACCAGCTCCTTGCCCTCTTCGTAGCTTTCGACCTTGAAGGGTCCGTTCGAGAAAGGCTTCAGACCGTACTGGTCGGCGGTGTCCTGGTCCTTGGGGACCGGGGCGAAGGCCAGCAGACCGACGGTGTAGTTGAAGTCGGCAACCGGAACGCCGAGCTTGAAGGTGATCGTGTTGCCGTCGCAGGACACGGCCTCATCGAAGAGCGCCTGCTGCTCGGGCGTGGCCAACCACGGTCCGGGATAGGCGCTACCGAAGTCCGAGTCGCCCTCGGGGATGTCGAGGTAGCTCAACGCGTACATCGGGCCCTCGCCCGCGGTCACCTCGGCGGCGAAGGTACGCGACACACCGTAGGCGATGTCGCCACAGGTGACGTCGGAGCCGTCTTCCCACTTGATGCCGTCACGCATGGTGAACGACCAGGTCTTGAGGTCGTCCGATGCCGTACCGAGGTCGGTGGCCATGTCGGGCACCAACGTCGTACCGTCCTTACCGGCGACCGGCTTGTAGGTGGTCAAGGTACGGGTGAAGGTGGAACCCCACGCGCCGAGCTCGGCGCCGGTGTACACGCGCTGCGGGTCGAGTGTCGATGCGCCTTCCTGCATGGTGAGCACGTACAACGTGCCCCCATCCTTCACTCCGTCCATGGTGGCCGAGCGACCACCGGACTCTTCGCCGCTCTTGGCCCCGTCTCCGGAACCGCCGCAGGCGCCCGCCACGAGACCCACGAGGGCCGCGACAGCGAGAACTTTGCTTCGCTTCTTCATTTTCCTCCCCTTTCGCCGACAGTGTGTCGGGCGCTAGTGATTTGCAGTGTACAACGATGAATCACGGTCTCGGGACGAACGTCACAACTGCTGACGGTCGCTTCGGGGGTCGAAGGCATCCCGTAAACCATCTCCGAGCAGGTTGAACGCCAGGACCAGGATCATCAGGACCATTCCCGGAATGAACAGGTACGTCGGGTCGGCTCGGTAGTAACGCACCGAATCCCCGAGCATGATTCCCCACGATGCCGCCGGCGCCAACAAGCCGACTCCGAGGAACGACAACGTCGCTTCGAGGGCCACATATCCGGGCAGGCTCAGCGACACGAACACGATGATCTGGGGCCACAGGTTCGGCAGCAACTGTTTGAACACCAAATGACCGGTACCCGCGCCGAACGATCGTGCGGCCTCGACGAACTCGCGTTCTCGCAACGACAACACTTGACCGCGCACCAAACGAGCCATGTACACCCATCCGAAAACCGTGAGAACCGAGAGGATGTAGGTGATACGAGCGGTGTTCCCGGCCGGAATGCCCCACGACTCGAGACGTTGCGTCATCGGATTGGCCAAGGCGATGATCAAAAGCAACGACGGGAACGCCAGCGTGACGTCACCAACTCGGCTGATCAACGAGTCAACGAACCCGCGTCGCAAACCAGCGATCAGTCCCAAGGTCACTCCGACGACGGTGGTCAAAATCGTTCCGATGGTGCCCACCAGGAGCGAGATGCGCGCTCCGTACATCAAACGTCCGAGAATGTCACGACCGGTCCCAGGTTCGACTCCGAAGGGGTGATCCCAAGAAACCCCGCCCAACGGACCCGCCGGAAGTCCGAAGTCGTTGATGGCCTGTCGATCGAGCGCGTACGGGTCGATGTTCAGCAACCGCACGAGGATCGGGGCGAACGCGGCGACGAACACGTAGAAAATCACGACCCAGAAGGCGATCACTGCCATGCGATTGCCGCGCACTCGGGCGAGACCCATCTGGAAGGGCGACAAGCCCGCCGCTGGTTCGTCGACGGACGCGTCAAACTCCTCGACCGATTTCGTCCCCCGACCCGACATCGGTCACATCATACGTCTGCTCGGGGCTACCTCCGCCCAACCCGTCAGGCCGACGGGAATTGGACGATGCGGGCGAATTCGTCGGCGTCCAAGCTGGCACCACCCACCAGCGCCCCGTCGATGTCGGGCTGAGCCATCAATTCGGCGATGTTGCCGGCCTTCACCGATCCGCCGTATTGAATCCGCACCGAATTGGCGGCGTCAGCGCCCCATCGACCCGACACGGTCGTCCGAATGTGGGCGCACACCTCTTGGGCGTCGGCGGCGGTGGCGGTGAGACCCGTGCCAATGGCCCAGATGGGCTCGTAGGCGATCACGAGATCGACGAACTGGGTGTCGATTCGACCGTCCAGCGACGCCAGCACCTGCGCCCCGACCACATCGAGGGCCTGCCCGGCTTCGCGTTGATCTCGCGTCTCGCCCACGCAAACGATGGGAGTCATCTTGTGCTTGATGACGGCGCCGGCCTTGGCCGCCACGAACTGGTCCGTCTCGCCGAACAGCTGACGGCGCTCACTGTGACCACAGATCACGTAGCGGACGTTCAACTTCGACAAAAAGGCCGGGGACACCTCACCGGTGAACGCCCCCGAGTCGTCGGAGTGACAATTCTGTGCACCGAGGAAGAACGGGATTCGGTCACTCTCGAGTGTCGTCTGCACCGTTCGGATGTCGGTGAACGGAGGATGAAGCGACACATCCACACGTTCGACGTCGTCTTTGGTGATGAGATAACTCAATTTCTGCACCAGTTGAATCGCGTCGTAGTGATTGAGATTCATTTTCCAGTTGCCGCTGATCAACGGTCGGCGATTAGACGCGGGCATTCGGAGCCTCTCTCAATGCTTTCAATCCCGGCAGGTCGCCGAGTTCCAACAATTCCAACGATGCTCCGCCGCCGGTCGACACATGATCGACGCGGTCATCGAGACCGAACTGCGCCAAAGCGGCCGCCGAATCACCGCCGCCCACCACGGTGAAAGCCTTGGTGTCGGCCATTGCCTGAGCAACGGTGCGGGTTCCCTTCGCGAAACGCTCATCCTCGAACATTCCCATTGGACCGTTCCAGAAAACGGTGCGGGCTTCCATGATGATGTCGCTGAAAGCGGCCGCGGATCCCGGTCCGATGTCGAAACCTTTCGCGCCCGGCGGCAACCGTCGACCATACGTTGCATAGTTCCCGTCGGCGTCCAGACCGACGATGTCCTCGGGCAGATGGATGTCCTTGCCCAGTGCGAGCAATCGACGGCATGTCTCCACCTGGTCGGGCTCGAACAACGAATCACCGATGGGGTAACCCTGAGCCGCCATGAAGGTGAAACACATCGCACCACCAATCACCAGCGAATCGACCACTTCCAACAAGGCTTCCACCACACCGAACTTGTCGGAGATCTTCGAACCCCCCAGCACCGCCACGAACGGATGACGTGGCGCGGTTCGCAGCTTCAACAGCACGTCGACTTCTCGCTCGAGGAGGCGGCCCATGGCCGACGGGAGAGTCTGGGGCGGTCCGACGATCGACGCGTGCGCTCGATGAGCGGCGCCGAACGCATCGTCGACGTACAGATCGATGCCCTCGATCAAAGACGACACGAAAGCCGGATCGTTGCCCTCCTCCCCCGCGTCGAATCGCAAATTCTCGCGAAGTTCGACACCCGGAGCCAAGGTGGCGAGCAAATCGCGAACCGGCGACATCGAGTACTTCTCTTCCGGTCGGCCTTTTGGTCGTCCCAAATGACTCGCGCACACCACCGATGCACCGCGCGACGTGAGCCACTCGATGGTCGGCAACGCCGCGCGAACACGGAAATCGTCGGTGATTCGCCGACTGCCGTCGGGCAACGTCTCCATCGGGACGTTGAAATCGGTGCGCACCAGGACACGACGACCCGAAACGTCTCCGAGGTCCTCGAGGGTGGGAATGCCATCGATCATGAACGGGCGACCGTCGATCAGCGACGCTTGCCGGCCGGCACTTTGGAGCCTGCGAACAACGTGGTGTCGACCAAACGATTGCTGTAACCCCACTCGTTGTCGTACCACGCGAGAACCTTCACCATCTTGCCCATGCTGGCGGTAAGTCCGGCGTCGAAAATGCTGCTGTGAGGATCACCAACGATGTCGCTCGACACGATCGGGTCCTCCGTGTAGGCGAGGATTCCCTTGAGCGCACCACTCGCTGCTTTCTTGAACGCGGCATTGATTTCGTCGACCGAGGCGGCCTTCTTCAGATTCGCGGTGAAGTCGACGATCGAACCGGTCGGAATGGGTACGCGCAACGATGTTCCATCCAACTTTCCCTTCATGCTCGCCAGAACGAGGCTCGTCGCCCGCGCCGCACCCGTACTGGTGGGAACGATGTTGATCGCCGCTCCGCGAGCGCGACGGAGATCTTTGTGCGGTCCATCGACGAGCATCTGATCACCGGTGTACGCATGGACGGTCTGCATCAGACCTTGCTCGACACCGAACGCATCGTCGAGAACTTTCACCAACGGAACGAAACAGTTCGTGGTGCAACTGGCATTGGAAATCACCTTGTGCTTTTTGAAATCGAAGTCCTTGTGGTTCACTCCGTAGACGAACGTCGCATCGGCGTTGTCGCACGGTGCCGAGACGATCACCAAGGGCGCTCCACCCTCCAAGTGGTACGCCGCCGTGTCCCGCTTGGTGAAGATTCCGGTGCTCTCGATCACCACGTCCACGCCGAGATCGCCCCACGGCAGTGCTTTCGGGTCGCGTTCGCTCAAGACACGAAGCACCTCACCATCGACCGAGATTCCGTTCTTGACGGCCTTCACGGTTCCGGGCAACTTGCCCATGACCGAGTCGTACTTCAACAAATGGGCCATCGTGTCGAGAGAACCAAGGTCGTTCACCGCGACGATCTCGATCGCGGCGCCGCGTTCGCGCACGGCTCGGAAGAAATTGCGACCGATACGGCCAAAACCGTTGATGCCCACGCGGACGGTGCGCGACGAGGCGGGCTTGGAGGTACGAGCGGTCATGGGGTCATCCTTTCTCGGGTCGCCTCGGAGGACGGCGAACACGGGTCAAAACTAGTCGGGTCGAACGGAGTGAACCGTCCTTCGCTGGCCGGAATTCCGAGCAATGTCTGGAATTCGAACGTCAGCGACCGATGTCCCGATGCCCCACCCGGACCGGCTGACCCGAGGCGCGCATTCGCTCGGCGATTTCGGTGGCGATGGCCACCGATCGGTGTCGACCTCCGGTGCATCCGACCGCGATGGTGAGGTAACTCTTCCCTTCGTTCGCGTACAGCGGAACGATCATCGCGAGAAGTTCGACCAATTTCACGACGAAATTCTCGGCGTCGGGTTCACCCAACACGAAGTCCCGCACCGGACGATCGAGACCGGACATGGGTCGCAGCGACTCGTCCCAATGGGGATTCGGCAGGAATCGCACGTCCAACACCATGTCGGCATCGAGAGGGAGACCGTGCTTGAAGCCGAACGATTCGACGGTGATCTGCAAACGTTCGCGCACCGGATCTTCGAACAGCCCGAGCAGTTTCGTTTTGAGCTGATTCGTGTTCAACTCCGTGGTGTCGATCACGAGATCGCAATCACCCTTCATCGGCTCGAGGAGCGTGCGCTCCAATTCGATCGACTCGACAAGACCATCGGCCTCGGCGGCGAGCGGGTGCCGACGGCGCGACGCCTCGTAACGCTTCACCAACTCACGAGTCGACGCGTCAAGGTAGACGATGCGCACCCGATGACCCTCCGATCGCATCCGGGCAACCTTGGGCATCAACTCGAGATGCTGGCGACCGGCCACCAACGCCAACTTGTCGATACCGGATCCCGGAGCGCTCGCCAACTCGACGATGGTGTCCACCAGCGACGTGGGCAAATTGTCGACCACGTACCAGTCGAGATCCTCGAGCACGGCAGCGGTGGCCGACCGTCCGGCCCCGGACAGTCCGGTGATCACGAGAATGTCGGCCATGCCTCGAAACTAGCGAGCGACATCGAGAAGACGGCGTATGGGCTCGAGATCGAAACTCCCACCACCGTCGGGGCGCAGACTACGGATCAGCCAATCCACGCCGATCGATCGCCACGCCGTGGACTCGAACGGCTCGTCCATGGGTGTGAGAAGGACACTCGTTTCGAACTCGGATCGTGTTCCGATGGCGTCGAGGATCTCCTTGCGCGTCGACCAACGTTCCGGGGGACCGAATCCACTCCATCCGTCCGCGTAACGCGCCGCCAATGGAACGGTCCGACGAGGTCCGTCACCGCCCACCCAGATCACGACATCTGTCGAGTGCCGTCGATTCTGCTCGTCCACCGCGTCCCGTAAATCGGCGAGGCGGGAACCGAACTCGTTCATCCGCTCGACCGTGCCGCGCTCATCGCCAAACAGCCGATCGTCATGCACGAATCCTCCGGCTCCGACGCCGAGGATGAAACGACGACCGGCGAGTCGAGAAATGGTGGCAGCCGCCCTGGCGAGAATCTGGGGATGCCGGAACGTCAAGGGCGACACCAAGACCCCCAACGTGACGCTCGATGAGGCAGCGACCGCGGTCAACGAACCCATGAGCGACCAGGTCTCCCACGCCGAGTCATCGTGCGACCCAACGAAGGGAACCATGTGATCCCAGAGAAACACCCCGTCCACACCGAGTGACGCAGCCTCGTGAGCAACTTCCGCGAAACGAACCGGATCGACCCCGTGCGTCTGGAACTGAACGCCGATTCGCACGGTGTCAGCTCTTGACGGTGCGCAAGTACAACAAACGCGGGATGGTGGAGGCGGCCTCGTATTCGGCTGCTCGCGCCAAGAAACCAGCGGGCGGCGCCGGTTCGCAGATGCGATGAAGCAGGAGACCATTCGCGATCAACGCGTTGAGGTAACGACTGATCGGGCGATGAATGAACGGAATAAAAACGTCCTTCTCCACTTCCTCGACGGACTCCTCTTCGACGAGGTACGGCCCGATACGCCAATACTGTTCCGGTGGATCGAGAATTTGGTCATCGATCCAACCGCTACCGGGCGTTTGCAATAGAGGGTGATTCAAGAAAAAACAAAAACGTCCCCCCGGAGCGAGCACTCGCGAAACCTCCGCGATTGCCGCGTCCACCTCGCGAATGTGCTCGAAGACCAGGCACGCCACCACAACGTCGAACTCGCCGTCGGCGAACGGAAGCGAGTCGGCTCCAGCTCGAGCAACATGGATTCCACCGCCACGCTCCGCGGCGACGGAAACCTGGTTCCAGGTGGGATCGATGCCCACCACCAGTTCGGCTCCAACTTTCTTGGCCAGGCGAGCCACCTGACCATCTCCGCATCCGATGTCGAGCACACGACGACCACCGGCGATCTCTTCGGCGGCCAAGGGCAGGATTTGCTCTTCGTACTCGGCGTCGGCACCTTCGGTGAACCCATCGATCCACCAACGAGCATTCGCTTCCCAGAGATCCTCGGTTTCCTCAGCCACGAGTCGAGGCTACGACTTCACTACCCTCTCATCGTGACCACCCTGAACTTCTCCGTCTGGCCGACACCTCAACGCGAGTGGGGTGAAGTTCGGGACTTGGCGCGATGGGCCGACCAAGGACCGTGGAGAGGAATTTGGTACGCCGATCACTTCATGCCCAACACCGAAGACGGCCAACCCAAGTCCGGAGACGTTCACGAATGTTGGAGCGTCATCGCGGCCATCGCAGCGATCACCGACAACCTACGAATCGGGTCGTTGGTGTCGCCGACCACGTTTCGGCATCCGGCGGTACTCGCCAACACGGCCGCCACGATCGACCGCGTGTCCAACGGACGTTTGATCCTGGGCATTGGAGCCGGGTGGCAAGTGAACGAA
Source organism: Acidimicrobiia bacterium (assembly GCA_010030605.1). Classification (GTDB taxonomy): domain Bacteria; phylum Actinomycetota; class Acidimicrobiia; order Acidimicrobiales; family Ilumatobacteraceae; genus Casp-actino8. The sequence continues at coordinate 3,630 of RHCK01000010.1, read as the reverse complement.
CATCGGGCCTACGGAGTCGACATGCTCGAACCGGGCCCTCGCGTCGACCGATTCGAGGAGGCAATTGCGATCATCCGCGACCTTCTCACAATCGAACGAACGAACTTCGCGGGACGCCATTTCGAGATCAGCGACGCTCCGTGCGATCCCAAGCCCCTCCAGCAACCGTTGCCAATTCTCGTGGGCACCGGTGGCCCTCGAATGACGGCGATCACGGCACGGCACGCGCACGAATGGAACACGTGGGGAACTCCGGAAACCGCCCGGGAACGCATTACGGTGCTTCGGCGAGCCTGCGAAAAGATCGGCCGTGATCCGGCCACCATTCGTTGCTCCGTTCAGGGGATGTTCTTCATCGTCGATGACCCCGCCAAGGCTTCCCGCTTGGCCGCCTCGGCGCCCGAGGATCGCGCCGTCATTGGAAGCCTGCAACACATCGCCGAACGGATCAGCGGATACCTGGAAGCGGGTTACGACGAAGTCATCATCCCGGATTTCACGTTGGGGCCCACACCCGAGGCACGACGAGAGATGTACCAACGGTTCGCCGAGGAAGTGCTTCCGAACTTTCGCTAACCGAGCGGGTGGAACTTCGCGTGCACCGCGCGGGCCACACTTTCGGGAAGCCACGAGATCGCCAACAGATCGTCGAGACTCGCCTTCTTGACCGCCGTGATTCCACCAAGAGTCGACAAGAGTTTCTTGCGTCGTGCCTCACCGAGACCATCGATTCCGTCGAGCGCGCTCGACACCATTCGTTTGGCTCGCAACTCTCGGTGAAAGGTGTTCGCGAATCGGTGGGCCTCGTCGCGAATCCTTTGCAACATGAAGAGCGCCTCACTCCCCCGTGGAACCTCGACCGGTTCACTGCGACCCGGGATGAACACCTCCTCGAAGCGTTTTGCCAACGACGCGACGGGTATCTCCGATTCCAGTCCCAGCTCCCTCACGACGCGCTCCGCCACGGCCAGTTGACCCTTACCGCCGTCCACCAGCAATAGCTGGGGTGGATACGAGAACTTGCGGGGACGACCACGTTCGCCCTCCGACGGCGAATCGACGTCGAGTGCCCCATCCCGCTCGTCGATGTACGCGCGTAGACGCCTGGTGAGAACCTCTTCCATCGCCGCGAAGTCGTCGTTGCCCGGAACTTCTTTGATGCGGAAACGCCGGTACTCCCGCTTCGACGGGAGTCCGTCCTCGAGAACGACCATCGAACCCACGTAATCCGTTCCCTGCAGATGCGCCATGTCGTAGCACTCGATTCGCAGCGGCGCCTCGGGAAGGCCGAGCAGATCCTGCAGTTCACTCAAGGCACGACTGCGACTGTTGTGATCACTCGAACGTCTCAAACGATGACGATGGAAGTCCTCCTTGGCGTTGCGGTTCACCATCTCGAGAAGTTCCCGTTTGTCGCCACGGGCCGGAACACGCACCTCGACACGGGTTCCTCTTTGGTGGCCCAGCCACTCCTCCAGCACACCACCCGAAGCGGGCTCACGCGGGAGCAACACCAATTTGGGGATCCCAAGGGGTGGCTCCTCGCCGTACAGACTCTCGACGACCCGATCCATCAGTGCCTCGACCGACAAGTCCTCGACCTTGTCCATCACGAACCCTTTGCGACCGACGATGCGTCCCTTGCGCACGAAGAACACTTGGACGGCTGCCTCCAACTCATCGTCGGCGATTCCCACGACATCGATGTCCTCGGAACGCTCCCCCACGATCTGTTGTTTCTCGACCGCCTTCGACACGGCGGTGAGTCGATCGCGAAGACGTGCGGCCTTTTCGTATTCCAGGCTTCCGGCCGCTTGGTTCATCTCTTCCTGCAGGCGAGCAACGATCTCATCGGTGTCGCCGTCGAGGAAGGCGCACAACTCTTCGACCATCGCCGAATAGTCGGACGAACCGACTTCGCCCACGCACGGACCGCTGCACTTCTCGATGTGGAACAGCAAGCACGGTCGCCCCAAACGCTGATGCTGGTTGAACTTTCCGGTACTGCATGTGCGGACCGGAAACATCCGTAACAACAAATCCAATGTTTCGCGTATCGCATACGCGTGTGGGTAGGGGCCGAAATACCGAACACCCTTCTTCTTGGCCCCACGCACGACAACCGCGCGAGGCCACTCCTCATCCAATGTGATCGCGAGAAACGGGTAACTCTTGTCGTCTCGTAGTCGGACGTTGAACCGCGGTCGATGTTGCTTGATCAACGAGTATTCGAGGATCAGGGCCTCCACCTCGTTGCGCACGGTCACCCACTCGACCGACGCGGCGGTTTGCACCATCTGAACCGTGCGCGGATGCAAATGCGCCGGGTCCTGGAAATAGTTGCTCAGACGCTGACGCAGATTCGTGGCCTTGCCCACGTAGATCACCCGGCCCAGGTCGTCCTTGAACTGATACGAACCGGGTGATTCCGGGATCGAACCGGGCTCGGGACGCGAGACCATCGGTATCTCCTCAGCGGTCGGCCAAGAGAGGAGCCAGGAACCGACCGGTGTGACTGCCCTTCACCTTCGCCACCACTTCGGGGGCTCCCTCGGCGATGATCATGCCGCCACCGCTACCACCCTCGGGACCGAGATCGATCAACCAGTCCGCGGTCTTGATCACATCGAGGTTGTGCTCGATGACCAACACGGTGTTGCCCTGGTCGACCAACCGCGACAACACCGTCAGGAGTCGCCGCACGTCTTCGAAATGCAGGCCGGTCGTCGGCTCATCGAGCAGATAGATCGTGTGTCCCGTACTGCGCTTGGCGAGCTCGGTCGCCAACTTCACCCGCTGCGCCTCCCCTCCCGACAGAGTCGGAGCGGACTGACCGAGTCGAACGTATCCGAGACCCACATCGACGAGAGTCTGCATGTGTCGCGCGATCGCCGGCTGGTTCGAGAAGAACTCGACAGCCTCCGAAATGGGCATGTCGAGAACCTCCGAGATGTTCTTTCCCTTGAATTGAATCTCGAGAGTGTCACGGTTGTACCGAGCGCCTTTGCACACTTCGCAGGGAACGTAAACATCGGGGAGGAAGTGCATCTCGATCTTGATGGTTCCGTCACCCGAGCACGCCTCGCAACGTCCGCCTTGCACGTTGAACGAAAATCGACCGGGCATGTAACCACGCACCTTGGCCTCGGCCGTGGTGGCGAACAACTTGCGAATGTTGTCGAAGACTCCGGTGTACGTCGCCGGGTTCGAGCGAGGGGTACGACCGATCGGCGACTGGTCCATGTCGATGACCTTGTCGAGAAATTGGATTCCGTTGATGCGCTTGTGGCGACCGGCGGGGTCTTTCGACTTGTAAATCTGTTGCATCAGAACCGGCAACAGAATGTCGCGCACGAGGGTGCTCTTGCCGCTGCCAGACACACCGGTGACTGCGACAAAGCAGCCGAGCGGAATGCGTACGTCGATCTGTTTCAGGTTGTGCTCGCGCGCACCTTTCACGACCAGGGCGTCAGAACCGATTTGCCGTCGTTTCGCCGGCACCGCGATGGACTTCTTGCCGGAGAGATATGCACCAGTCATCGAATCGGCAGATTTCTCAATTCCCTTAACTGGACCGCTGTACACCACTGCCCCGCCGTGCTCGCCCGCGCCTGGGCCGATGTCAACGAT
>RHCK01000090.1 GCA_010030605.1 Acidimicrobiia bacterium | reverse complement strand
GAGATGTGGGCGCAACGTTGTCCCGAGGTTCACTTCGCCGCCATGCATCCGGGCTGGGCCGACACCCCGGGCGTGCGTTCGTCGTTGCCCGGTTTCGCACGGTTCACGGGTCCGTTCCTTCGCGACGCCGATCAAGGCGCCGACACCACCGTGTGGCTGGCGGCGACCGACCGTGCACACCTCGCGGCCAGCGGCGGTTTCTGGTGCGATCGGCGTCGGCGAGCGACCCATCGTTTGCCGTCGACCCGGCGCAGCGACACCGAAGCCGCTCGGCGCGCACTGTGGGAGTGGTGCGTTGCGCGGTCTAGCGCTGGAGCATGATCTCGTCGGCGAAACGTCCTCGTCGAACGAGGTCGGCCATGATGCGCATCTTCGGCTCGGAGTGCGCGAAGAATCTCTTGTAGCCGTCGCAGAGATGGTTCAAGCCGGGTTCCCCGTCGGGCGTGATGGCGAAGCGATCCTTGGGGCACCCTCCGTGGCAGGCGTACCGCACGTCGCATTCGAGGCACATCCGGGGGAGTGACTCCAACTTGTGGCGGCCGAACGCGACCTGTTGCGGTGACGACACCAGGTCGACCATCGGTGTGTCATGAATGTTGCCGAGCAGGTGATCCGGTTCGACGAAGTGATCGCAGGAGTAGAGGTCGCCGTTGTGCTCGAGCGCGAGAGCCGAGCCGCACGTTGGCGCGTGCACACAGAGACTGTGCAGGTCGAAGTGGGCACCCAACGTCACGTCGAAAAGTTGAACGAAGACGTCTCCGACGTCGCGTGACACCCATTCGTCGAACACCGCGCACAGAAACTCGCCGTACTGTCGTCCGGAGATCGATCGCGAGGTGACGAGGTTCCCGTCCTGGGTGTAAAGAATCCGCCGTTTTCCGCGGCCGGTGCCCCAACCACCCTCGGCGACTTCGATGTTGGCCACCGTGGCCCGCTCGACGATGGGGATGAATTGAATATGTCGAGCACCGAGATCGTCGCGCAGATGGCGATAGGTCTCGAGGGGATGATCGACGTTGGCCGCACTGAGACTGCACAACACGTTGCATTCGACGTCGTGGGACCGGAGAAGATCCCAGGCACGGCGGACATCGTCATAACTTCCTCGTCCGTCTTTCCAGACTCGATAGCGGTCGTGGTCCTCGGGGCGTCCGTCGATGCTGAGTCCGACGAGAACGCGATGCCGCCCGAAGAGTTGGACCCAGTCCTCGTCGAGCAGGGTGCCGTTCGTCTGAATCGTGTGTTCGATCGTTTGGCCCGGACGTGCGACCGAGGCGACGATGTCGAACGCCTGGCGATAGAAGTCGACACCCATCAGCGTCGGCTCGCCACCTTGCCACGCCACGTTCACGGGACCGTCCGGTTGGGCACTGATCATCTGGGTCAGATACGCGCGCAACGTGTCGGCGCCCATGCGCATCCGATCACCCGGATACAACGCGTCCTTGGACAAGAAGAAGCAGTAGGTGCAGTCGAGATTGCAGACCGCACCGGTCGGCTTGGCCAACAGGTGGAACGGGCGCCGGTCGGATTCGTTCATTGGTCGCGCGTCATTCGTCGAAGGAGCGATGCCACACCAGGGGATTGTGATCCGAATCGGCCACACTCCCGACGGGCGCCCCACCGAGCCACAGCATGCGATCGAGTTCGCGAGCCGGATGATCGGACGGGGTGATTCGAGCCCCGTCGGCGAAATAGATCACGGTCATGACCGAGCGCATGGTGTCGGAGTTGTTGGCCGGTGCCGAATGAAGCGTCCAGCCGGTGTGGAAGGTGGCGTCGCCGGCCACGAACGGACCATGGCTGGAGAGATTCCAATCCCGTTCGCGCACGAGATCGTCGAAGAACCGCTGGGACGCATCGCCGATCACTTCGTCGCCGAGGTTGCCCATGCGATGCGTGCCATCGGCAAAAACCATGCCACCGATCTCACGGGGAATGTCGACGAGGGGCATCCACATGGTGATGGTGCGGTCGGTGTCGAGCGGCCAATACACCTGATCCTGATGCCATGGGGTGAAGCCACCACCGGGCTCCTTATAAAGAGACTGATCGTGGTACAGCCGAACACCGTCCACATCGAGCAACTCGGCGGCGATGCGGGCGAACCGTCGGCCGAGAACGAAACGCCTCGTGAGTTCATCGTGCGCGAGGATTCCACCTGCCTGCACGAACGCCCGTCCATAGGTGTCGCGCTCCTCGAGTGGCCGTCGATCCCATCGGCGAGCCTCGGTGCCCGCATCGATGGAGGGCTTGACGGTTGCGATCTCGGCCGAGGTGGCCAAGCCGCGAACGACGCAATGGCCCGTGCGACGAAACTGCTCCCGAGTGGCGGGGGAAAGGTCCATGCGATCATCGAAGTTCGGCTCGATGACGACATCCCCCACGAGAGACATTGTGCCACGTTCCGACGGTGTGACGTTCGTTCCCGAACCAGGCATCGAGGCGGTCGATCACGTGGTTCGGCCCCCGATGGGGCAAAATGTCATTTCGTCTCGATGGCGCAACGACCAGCAAGGATTGTTCATGGAGTTCTCGTGGACCGAGGAGCAGCAAAGTCTTCGCGCCGAGGCGCGTGCCGTGGCCGAGAAGGCTGTTGCCACGTATGGGCGAGCGAACGATTCATGGATCAATGGTTGGTCCAAGGAGTTCGCCCTGGAGTTGGGCGCGCGAGGTTGGATCGGGCTGACCTGGCCGGTCGAGTTCGGTGGTGCCGGTCGTCCGGCGATCGATCGTCTCATCATCGGTGAGGAACTCATCAAAGCCGGCGCACCGATCGGATCGATGTGGTTCGCCGACCGCCAGATGGGTCCGACCCTCATGACGTACGGACGTCCGGATCAGCAGGCCGAGTTCCTGCCCCGCATCCTGAGTGGAGCATCGACGTGGTGCATCGGTATGTCCGAGCCGAACTCGGGTTCGGACTTGGCGTCGCTGAAGACGCAAGCGGAGCGCCGCGGGGATCACTGGTTGATCAACGGCCAGAAGATCTGGACCAGTTTCGGTGCCGTCGCCGATTACTGCTACCTGATTTGTCGCACGAACAACGAGGGTCCTCCGCACGCCGGAATCAGCGAGATCATCGTTCCCATGGACACCCCGGGCATCGAAGTTCGTCCGATCAAGGACATGACGACCAACCGCCACTTTTGCGAGGTGTTCTTCACCGACGTGAAGGTGCCCATCGAGAACTTGGTCGGCGTCGAGGGCAACGCGTTCAAGCAGACGATGAGTCAACTCGAGCACGAGCGTGGTGGCATCGACCGATTGGTGTCCAACCAAGCCTTGTACGAGATCGCCCGCCAAAAGGCCGACACATCCGACCCGGTGGTGCGTCAGCGAATCGCCGGACTGGAGATGAAGTATCGGATCGGTCGCATCCTCGTCATCCGCGAGGTTCTGCGACAGGCGCCGGCGGGTTTCTCGGCGGCCACCAAGGCGTTCTGCACCGAGCACGAATGGGATGTCGCTCAATTCGTGGCGTCGACCCTGGGACCCGAGGCGATGTTGTGGGATCAGGTGACGCAGGGTCTGTCGTACGCGCCCGGTTACACGATCATGGGCGGAACGTCGAACGTGATGCGCAACATCCTCGGTGAGCGGGTCCTCGGCCTCCCTCGATAGCCGACTACGGTTGGGGTTCTCATCGCGTCGGGGGAGCTCATGAGTAACTGGAAGTTCGCTGATCTGTACGAGGCGATCGCGGCCAAGATTCCCGATCATCCGTGCCAGATCCAAGGTGATCGCATCGTCACATGGGGCGAGTTCAATCGTCGGGCCAGTGCATTGGCATCCGACATGTTGGACGCGGGTCTGTCGCGACAAAGCAAGGTTGCCGCGTATCTCTACAACTGCCCCGAGTATCTCGAGACCTACGTCGCGGCCTTCAAGGGCGCCTTCGTTCCGGTGAACACCAACTACCGCTACGGACCCGACGAAGTGACGTACCTGTTCGACAACGCTCAGGCCGAAGCGGTGGTGTTTCATTCGGCGTTCACGAGTTTGGTCGACCAGGTTCGCGGAAATCTGCCGAACGTGAAGCGGTGGTATTGCGTGGTCGATCCCGGTGACTCGGTGCCGGCATGGGCCCACGACTACGCATCCGTGGTGTTGCGGGATTCCGCCCATCGCGTGGAAGGACCGTGGGGTCGTAGCGGAGACGACCTCTTGCTCTTGTACACCGGTGGGACCACCGGCATGCCCAAGGGCGTGATGTGGCGCCAGGACGACTTGTTCAACGTGGTTGGCGCCGGTGGAAATGTGGCGTTGGGAATACCGCCGGGAAATTCGGTGGAGGAGTTGGTCGAACGCATCGATCCGTCGGCACGCGGGCTGGTGGTGCTGTCGGCATGTCCGTTGATGCACGGAACGGGACAATTCACCAGTCTCATCGCCCTCAACCTCGGTGGTGCCGCCGTCACTCTTCCCTCGCGTTCGTTCGACGTGTCGGAACTGCTGGGCAGCATCGAGCAACATCGGGTGCAGACACTGGTGATCGTGGGTCAGGCGTTCGCCGGACCGATTCTCGAACACCTGAATGGCAACCCGAATCGTTTCGATCTGTCGAGCCTGATCATGATCACGTCGTCGGGCGTGATGTGGAGCCAGGAGAACAAGAACGGCTTGCTCGAACATCTGCCCCACGTGATGTTGTTCGACTCGTTCGGCTCGTCGGAGGCGGTCGGCATGGGGGGTTCGATCAGTCGAGCCGGTGAGGCGGCCACCAAAACCGCCACGTTCGCGCTCGGTCCGACATGTGCGGTGTTCACCGAGGACGGACGTCGAGTGTCTCCGGGAAGCGGTGAGCGGGGGCTGGTGGCCGTCGGAGGCTTCATTCCATTGGGCTACTACCGCGACGAAGCCAAGACGGCCCAGACGTTTCGTACCTTCGAGGGGCAGCGGTGGAGCGTTCCCGGTGACTGGGCCGAAATCGCCGCCGACGGCAGCCTCATCTTGCTGGGGCGCGGCTCGGTGTGCATCAACACCGGTGGCGAGAAGGTGTTCCCCGAAGAAGTGGAAGAGGCGTTGAAGAAGCACCATTCGGTGCGTGACGCCGTGGCCGTCGGAATTCCCGACGACCGTTTCGGTGAGACCATTTGTGCCGTCGTCGAAGGCGAACCGGGCGAGGTTCCGGATCTGCCCACGTTGAACGAACACGTCAAGGCCCACCTCGCCGCCTACAAGGCCCCGCGTCACCTGGTTCTCATCGACACCATTGGACGCGCACCGAACGGAAAGGTCGACTACAAACGCTTGAAGGCGTACGCCCTCGATCGATTGGGCCGTTCGCAATGAGTGCGGTCGACCGCTCCCGCGACCTTCGGCGCCGATTGGCCACCGGTGAGTCGGTGCTCATGCCCGGAGTCTGGGACGCGTTGTCCGCTCGGATCGTCGCTGCGGGGGGATTCTCGACCGCGTTCGTGAGCGGCTTCGCCGTGTCGGGCACGTTGCTCGGCAAACCCGATGTGGGTCATCTCGGACAGATCGAGATGGCCGACGTGGCGCGGCGCGTGTGCGCCGCGGCACCGGGCCTGAACGCGGTCGTCGATGCCGACACCGGATACGGCAACGCGATGAACGTGATGCGCACCGTCGAGTTGTGGGAGGACGCCGGAGCGGCGGGCATGTTCATCGAGGATCAGGTGTGGCCGAAGCGATGCGGACACATGGCCGGCAAGTCCGTCGTGGAGACGAAGGAGTGGTTGGCCAAGCTTCGCGCCGCGTGTACCCACCGCGAGCACCTTCACGTCACTGCCCGCACCGATGCCCGAGCCGCCATCGGATTGTCCGAGGCCATCGAACGAGGTCGCATGGCGCGCGATCTGGGGGTGGACGCGGTGTTCGTCGAGGCTCCCGAAAGCGTCGCCGAACTGGATGCCATCGCCGATGCCCTGCCCGATGTGGTGCTGGTCGCGAACATGGTCGAGAAAGGACGCACGCCCTTGTTGACGCCGACCGAGCTGGCCGAGCGGGGGTTTCGGTTGATCGTGTCTCCGCTGTCGCTGTTGTTGACCGTGGCCCGAGCGATGCAGGACGCGGCCGTCACCTTGTCGTCGCGGGGCACCATGCGCGAGGATCGTTCGTGATGCCCCGTCGTCCGATGGAGCCCCAGGCGATCTGCTGTGCCGACGCCTGCGCGCAGGTGGCGATGGGCATGATCGCCCCGACCCGTTCGGGGAACGTGACGGCCCATTCCAAAACCTGCATTCCGCCCATCGAACCGCCCACGACCGCTCGCCACTTCCGAACCCCGAGATGATCGGCGAGGCGGGCTTGCGTGCGAACCATGTCGCGAATGGTGATCACCGGAAAGCGCGAACCATAGGGCTTGCCGTCCACCGGATGAGGCGAGGCCGGACCCGTCGATCCCTGACAACCACCCAACACGTTCGCGCACACGACAAAGAACTGGTTCGTGTCGATGGCGAGACCCGGTCCGACGGCGCCCTCCCACCAACCCGGAGTCGGATGGCCCTCGCCGGCGCGTCCCGCGACATGACTGTCCCCGGTCCAGGCGTGACACAACAGGATGGCGTTGGATGCGTCGGAGTTCAGGCTGCCCCACGTCTCGTAGGCGGTCGTCACCCCCTCCATGACGACGCCCACATCGATGGCCAGTTTGCGATCGGCGGGCAGGGTGAAGAATCGACGATGACCAGCGGGGTCGCCCATGCGCCACGCCCCGGATGCGGGTAGCGGTTTCGTCGCCATGGCTGAGCTCCTCTCGTCGTCATCGACAGGTCACCGGAATGACGTTGTCGAACTGATGCTGGTGCTCATCCGGGAAGCTTCGTTGCCGACTCGCGTCGACCACATC
>RHCK01000089.1 GCA_010030605.1 Acidimicrobiia bacterium | reverse complement strand
GGGTCGTCCCGCCACCTTGGCCGGTTCGCCGATGGGTCCGGCGGGGTTGGGGGCCTCGAACGTGCCCTCGGCCTCCCAGCGGCTCTGCCAGCGCTCCTCGATCTGCTGGGCGAGACGTGCGTTGTACCGCAACTGAGGTGCGTCGTCGCCGGTGGGAGCGTCGGTGGGGGCGGCGGTCATAGCGATTCAAGGGTAACGGGCGGAACGCGGGGAACCGTTGGTCACCGTTCCAGCGGGCGGCGAACACTAACTTTTCCCGTGCCAACCACCATGAACCCTTCGACGACTCCACAACGACCGCGCCCCACCGGATCGGTGATCGAACGCCTCGAGATATCCGCCGACGCTCCGACCGGCGTGCGTTTCGTCGGACAAAGTGTCGCTCCCGAAACCGGTCCGAACTTCGTGTCATGGCGCGAGATACACGACGACGCGCGGGCGGTGGGGGCGAGTCTGCAAGCGATGGGTTTGGTGCCCGGCGACCACGTGGCGATTCTCGGTCCGACCAGTCGCGCGCTCATGACCATCATCCGCGGTTGTTGGATGTCGGGCATCGCGAGCATGGTGTTGCCGTTGCCGATGCGTATGGCATCGATCGAGGCGTTCGTCGATGGCACTCGGGCGCGCATTCGTCATGGAGACGCGAAGTTGGTGTTGATCGACGATCAGCTCGCGGCCTTTTACGAGACTGCACCGGGGGATCCGCCCATACTTCCGATGAACTCCGTGTTGCCCGGTCCGGGTAAACCGTCCGGTGAACGGCTCGAGATTCCGCCGCACGACCCCGAGCGTTTGGTCATTCTTCAGTACACCAGCGGGTCGACCTCGGAGCCCAAAGGCGTCATGATTCCGGATCGGGTCTTGACGGCGAACGTGGACGCCAGTTGCGTCGCGGCCGAACTGGACACCGAAGAAGTGATGGTGTCGTGGTTGCCGCTCTACCACGACATGGGATTGGTCGGCTTCTTGTCGATTCCGATGTTGAACGGAGTGCAACTGGTTCAGGCCGCTCCCCAAGACTTCATGGCTCATCCGGGTCACTGGATGCAATGGATCAGCGATTGGAAGGGAACGGCCACTGCCGGACCGAATTTCGCGTGGGTGTTGGCGACGCGCGCGTTGAAGCGCATGTCGGGTCTCGACCTGTCGACGCTGACATTGGCGTTGTCGGGAGCCGAACCCGTCGATCCGAACGCGGTGGAGGCCTTCGTGACCGCCGCCGAACCCTTCGGATTCCGGGCCGGAAGTATTTTCCCGGCGTTCGGAATGGCCGAGGTGGCCATCGGCGGGGCGTTCCCACCACGACACCGGGGATTGCGATGCGATGACGTGGATCGTGTCGCGATGGAACGTGAACGAATCGCTCGGCCGGTTGACGCTCACCTGTTGGATGGCGGTGCCTCGAGTGCCGATCCCGAGTTGGCCGTTCGTCGGCTGCCGTTACTCGGCAAGGCCGTGCCCGGTCTGGAGATGCGCGTCGTCGACCCCGACACCCGCGTCGACTTGCCGGAACGACACGTCGGCGAGCTGTTGTTGCGAGGAACGAGCGTCACGCCGGGCTATTACAAGCGCCCGGAAGCGACCCAAGCCATGTTCCATGACGGCTGGCTGTGCACCGGCGATCTCGCATATTTGCTCGATGGCGAGCTGATCATTTGTGGTCGCATCAAAGACGTCATCATCGTCGGGGGACGCAACGTCTTCCCGGAAGACATCGAACGCGCGGTGGGTTCGCTCGACGGGGTTCGTGCGGGCAACGTGATCGCCTTCGGTGTCGACGGGTACAAGGGCAAGGAAACGGTGGTGGTCGTGGCCGAGGTCAAGACCGATCGACCCGACGAGGTTCGCGATGCCATTCACCACGCGGCGCTGGAAGTGTCGGGGCTGCCCCCTCGCGATGTGATGCTCGTTCGCCCGGGCACGTTGCCCAAGACCAGTAGTGGCAAGTTGCAACGCGCGAAGTGTCGCGAGTCCTATCTCGCGAACGAACTCGAACTCGTCGAGTGAGTTCTCACGGGTTGATGTTGCGAATTTCGATGGTGGTCTGAACCGCCGTCGATGCGGTCGCCACGTCGAGCTCGCCGGGACACACGCGCGACACGCTCGCCGGAGCCGATGTGGTGGACCCCAGGGTGAGCGAATCGACGCAGTCCGACGTGTGCGTCTCGCCCCGCGCGTCCATGGAATACGCCAGCACCGGCGCGATTGGCGAGAGCGCAACGATCACCGTGAGAGCGGTGGCCAGATGTTGGGCCGCTTTGGTGTACATGTTTCGCCCCCACCGTCGGGAGGTCGGGAACCGACGGCACCGAAGTCACGCTCCGGAGGGACATCCGGTGAGCGCGGGGAACCGTTCTTGAGAAAGTCTGAACGTTCAGGCGGCGGTCAAGGCCGCCATCACCTTTCCCCAACGTTCGGGGTCGCTCTTGTACGGGGCGTAGAACGAGATGCGCTGGATCACGTCGCCGTAGCGGTGGGTCAATTCGGGAGCGATCTGCTCGGGTTCGCCGACCACCGCGAACGTGTTCAGCACTTCGTCGGTGATCTCGTTGCCCATCTCGACCCACTTGCCTTGCTTGGACAGCGAGTTGAGGCGATCCTGCAGATCTCCCCATCCGTGAAGGTCGAGAACGGGCCGGTAGGCCGGCGTGGATCCGTAAAACGCGATCTGCTGACGGGTGCCGGCACTGGCCTTGGCCAACTCGTCGGCGTTGTTGCCGGTGACGACGAAGCTCGGTCCGACGATCTCGAATCCCTCCATCGTCTTGCCGACCTTGGCTCGGCCACGCGCGAGAGCCGGAATGGTCACTTCGCGCAGATAGCGCTCGGTGGTGAAGCCGTGGCAAATGAATCCGTCGCACACCTCGCCGGCCACTTCGGTCATCAACTCGCCGACTCCCGCGAGAAAGATCTTGGGCTTGCCGAAGTCGGAGATGTCGGATGCCGCTGGCGTGAAGAAAGGCGTCATCAGCGTGTGGGTGTAGAACTCGCCGCGGAAGTCGAGCTTCGCTCCGGTGAGCCAGGTGTCCCAGATGGCGTGAATGGCCAACACCATCTCGCGCATGCGAGCCGCCGGCTTGCTCCAGGGCATGCTGAAGCGCTTCGTGATGTGCGGCTGGATTTGGCTTCCGAGACCGAGAATGAACCGACCCTTGGAATACGCCTGAAGGTCCCAAGCCGTGTTCGCGAGGGTCATCGGGCTACGTGCGAACGCGACGGCGATCGACGTTCCGAGTTCCACCTTCGATGTGTGTTCCGCGGCCAGCAGAAGCGGTAGGAACGGATCATGGCTGGTTTCGGCAGTCCAAGCACCGCTGTACCCGGCGTTTTCGGCCTCGCGGGCGCTGGTGGCCGCCTCGTGAAGGTTCAGGCTGATGCCGCCATCGACTTTCATGTTTGCTCCTTGCTTCTCGCTCGCAGGTGAGCGATCTCTTCCGATCGTGACGTCGAACCTAGTCGGCGGTTCAGGGCAGGTCGGGATTCGCGTCGCGGAGAAAGGCCTCGAGTTCGGCGGTCAGTTCCTCGGGTGTGGGAATGTCCTTTTCCGTCATCGCGTCGTCGCTCGGTTCGCTCGACGGTGGTCTCGGAACGAGAGCGTCGTAGGCCTGTTCGAGTTTTTCCACCATCTCACGATGTTCGGGGTTCTTGGCCACCAAACGATCGAGGCGCTCGGACTGAATGACCGCTTCCTGCTGAAGCGACCCACGATCGAAGACCAGACCGGCGGTGTCCTTCAGGCCGTCGAGCAAGGCCACCGCGGCGGCGGGGAAGGTCATGGCCGGGATGTATTGGGGCACTTGGGCCCACAGGCTGATGGCGGGAATGCCGGCATCGTGCAGAACTTGCTCGAGAACCGCGGCCATGCCGGCCGGGACGTCCACCGAGGTGCGCACGAAAGCGTGTTTGTTCAACAATTCGACGGACGGAGTGGTGCACGAGAGGTTGCTCGGTCGGGTGTGCGGGGTGGGGAACGGGTAGGCGCCAAGACCGATCATCATCGACACGTCGAGACGAACGCACAGCTCGCGAACGGCCGCCGAGAAACGATGCCACGCGGAGTCCGGTTCGAACCCGGTGAGGATCAGAACATCGCGACCATTCCGATCGTGTCCCGAATAGAGATCGATGCTCGGCCATTCGATGTTGCTGTTGCGACCATCGCGGATCTCCATCGTTGGGCGACGGGCACGAAAGTCGATGAAGACATCGGAGTCGAACGAGGCGATGGGAAGGGGAGCGATCTGCGATTCGATGGCGTTCATCGCCTCGTGGGCCGAACCCGCGGCATCGATCCAGCCTTGCAACATGACGACGAGAATCGGCTTGTCGAGCGACGGAAGATCTCCGTGCAACACGACGTCGTCGATGGGGTTCATGCGAGACGACCGAGCATTTCTTCGGCGCGAGCGGCTGCTCCGAGAACCTGTTGGTTGAACGGTTCGAGCTCGGCGGGATCTCGTTGACCGAGGGCACCGCCCAGATACCGCGCGTAGACACCCTCGAGAATGCACACCAGTTTCCAGAACGCGAACGTGACGTAGAAGTCGAGGTGCGTGGTGTCGCGACCGCTGACTTCGGCGTACCGAGCGGCCAAATCGTCACGATCGAGGAAACCGGGGGCGGAACAAGCCGAACCCGTCCATGCCGAAGCATCGTCGCCGGGTCCGGTCCAATAGACCATCAACAGTCCGAGGTCGGCCATCGGGTCGCCGAGCGTGCAGATTTCCCAGTCGAGAACCGCGATGACGTTTCCGTCGCCGTCGATCATGCAGTTGTCGAGGCGATAGTCGCCGTGAACGAGGGTGGCCGGCCCCTGCTCGGGGATGCGTGCCAACAAAGCGTCGTGAACACGGTCGACGGCGGGTAGGTCGCGCGTCTTCTGTTGGTTCCACTGCCCGTACCAACGCTTCAGTTGTCGAGCGATGTATCCCTCGTGCCGACCGAGATCGCCGAGGCCCACCGCGGTGGGATCGACGCGATGAATGGCGGCCATCGTGTCGACAATGGACTCGCTCGCGCGACGACGAGCGTGCGGCGTGAGGAGGCTTTCGGACGCCTCGCGATCGCGGATGACCAACCCGTCGACGAACTTCATGACGTAGAACGGTGCATCGTTGATCGCCGGGTCGTCGCAGAATCCGACGGCTGGTGCCACGGGTACGGGCGTCGTCTGAAGCGCGTGGATGATGCGGTGCTCGCGGCTCATGTCGTGCGCGCTGGCCAGAACATGGCCAAGGGGAGGACGACGCAACACGAAACGATTTCCGTTGGAGGCCGTCACCCGGTAGGTGAGATTGGAGTGTCCGCCGGCGATGACATCGAAATCGAACGGACCGACGGCTCCGGTGACGTTCGTCTGCAACCAGTCGGTGACCGAGTCGAGTCGAATGCCGGGGACGTCTGACACGGGGCACACGGTATCCGTGAGCGAGGTGGTTTCGACGGGTCGACCGTGCACGACGTGAGGGCGTGACGCATCGCCGGTATCGTTGCGCTCATGTCGATCGATGTCACCGATGCCTCATTCGAGAACGAGGTATTGGCTCGTTCCATGACGGTTCCGGTGGTCGTGGATCTGTGGGCGCCGTGGTGCGAACCGTGCAAGACCCTCGGACCGATCATCGAACGGGTCGTGGCCGCGACGAACGGCAAGGTCGTGCTCGCCAAGGTGAACATCGACGAGAACCCCGGCATCGCGCAGGCGTTCCGAGTGCAGTCCATTCCGGCCGTGTTCGCCGTGGCCGATGGACGGGCGATGCCGATGTTCCAAGGGGCTCAACCCGAACACGTCGTGAAGCAGTATGTCGACATGCTCCTGCCCACCGCGCAGGACGAAGTCATCGCCGATTTGTTGGCCAAAGGCGACGAGCAAAGTTTGTTGGCGGTGCTCGAGATCGATCCGGGCAATGAGCCGGCCATCGTGGCCTTGGCCGGCATCTTGACGGCGAGGGGTCAGGGAGAGGACGCGCTCGCGTTGTTGGCGCGCGTGCCCGAGACCGACGAAGTGCGAAAAGCCGCCGCGGCGGCCCGGATGTCGATGCGTCCGGCCGATGACTACGACAATCAGCTGGCCGGACTTCTCGACAGCGTGAAAGCCGACGAAACCGCGCGTCAGCAATTTCTCGACATCCTCGAACTGATGGGCGCCGAAGATCCGCGAACCGCCGGCTGGCGCAAGAAACTCACCGCCCGTCTCTTCTGACCTCGAGCATGAACCCCGGAAACGCCCTCGGCGCATCGCTCGACGACGTGGCCGATCGTCGATTCGACGTGATCGTCATCGGTGGGGGAATCACCGGAATTTGCGTGGCGCGAGAAGCGGCCGCGCGTGGCCTCGACGTCGCCTTGTTCGACGCCCACGACTTCGGCTCGGGAACGAGCGCGGCCACCACCAAGTACATTCACGGCGGCATTCGCTATCTCGAGCAATACGACATCGAAGTCGTGCGCGAGAGTCTGCGCGAACGGCGCATTTTGGCTCTCGGCGCGCCGCATCTGGTGGAGCAGACGCGGTTCATCATGCCCGCGTGGCGTTGGAGCAAGCCGCCGACCGCGTTGATCGGCGCCGGAGTGCTTCTGTACGACGCGCTCTCGTTCGATCGCAATCGGCACGCTCCGGCGAGTTTGCGCGTGCCGCATCCCCGGTGGTTGGGGCGCCGTCGACTCTTGGAGGCCGTGCCGTGGCTCGACCCGAGTGGTCTTCAAGGTGCGTTCGCTTATCACGACACGATGAACATCCATCCGGAGCGACTGCTGCTGGCGTACGCGAAGTCGGCCGCGGTCGCCGGAGCGACGTTGATCAATCACGCGCGCGTGACCTCGTTC
>RHCK01000088.1 GCA_010030605.1 Acidimicrobiia bacterium | reverse complement strand
GCTTCGAGCGCGATCGATTGAACGACCCGGATCGCGATGGACCGAATCATGTCCGGGGAACACCCCCCGCAGTTTCCCGAGCCGACGGGGAGCACACTCGCTCGTCGGATCACCTCTTCGAAGAAGACGGTGCCGACGACGTGATCCTCCGGCCCGACGACCGGCCCGACGACCGTCCCGATGCCGCGCGTCGGCAATCGATCATCACGCTCGACGCGTCGACGCTCGGCCCGAAGTTGATCGAGAGCAAGATTGGAGAGCACTCGATAGCCGTATCGGGCGGCGTCGTCGACACCGTGGATCGACTGCACCGGCTCGTTGCGCGCCGAGAAGCTGGTGGTGATCCGAATCCACGCCAAATGCAGCAGGTCCTGCGGCTCAAGTTGCACCCGATAACGCACGATCACCCCTCGGGCCGCCCGCTCCCCGTCCTCACTCGCCAGCCAGTCCAAGATGAGTGTGGCCTGCGAACGCACCGGGTCCGGATGTTCCCCCACCGAGCGCAGAATAGCCAAAGTCACACCGACGTTCGCCGATCGTTGAAGAGTCATGACCCGCACACGTCTTCTCCGATTCCTGAGTCTGATCATCGTCGCCGCGACGTCGTCGGTACTGCTACCGGCCACGGCTCGCGCGTGGGTTCCGATCGAACCCACCCCCGGACAGCCTCAATTGTTCGTGGGTCCGTGCCAGACGGCCAGCGATGTGGACTGCATCGAATCGATCGGCGCCTTCATCAACGGTGCATGGGTCGATGGAGTGGTCACCGGTCGCACCGCGCCCACCGCAACCGGTGGGGTCTGCTGTCATGAATGGCAGATTCCGGGCCTCGTGAACGAGGACGGTTTCGATCGCGTGGAAACGATGGGACAACTCGAGTATCCCGGGACACAGGGAACCTTGCCGCGCTTCCAATTCGAAATCCATGCCAGCACCCAGGACAACTTCCGGGTGCCCTACGAGAGTGGTAGCAATGCCTGCACCACGAACCGAGTCAACGGAGTGTGCGTGCGCTACGGCAACACTCAACGCGACGTGCGATTCCGCGCGGTCGTTCGTCTCGGTTGGTTGCTTCCTTCGGTGGTCACGCCCAAAGCCGGGGACTCCCTGGTGACGACGGAACGTCTCGCGGCCGATGGGGCCTCGCGGGTGACGGTGGAGGGTATCCCGTACGACATTCTCGGCGTCGACACCGCCACGGTGGGCAACGTGAACGACCCCAACGCACGTGGAGCGTGGAAGGTGAACCGTTTCGCCTTCGTCGTGATCGACACTCGATACGCCTGGACGACACAGTGCTCGGAAAAGCCGGCCGTGATCGTCGCCGACAATTCATGGCGTCCGAGTGTTCCGGCGTTCAACGCTTCGACCGGAGTGTTGAGCCTGCGAATCGACAACCCTCACTACGACACCGACGGGACCACGGTCTGGATGGGCAAGTATCAAGCCCGTATTCCGTTGGAGACCGCCCGATGCATGTGGGGACCCACGGTGAACGAGAACACCCAATTCACCTTCACCATTTCCGACCCGCAGGATGCCGCGAACACCGCGACGGCATCCGTGGTGGTGGTGGGCGACGCAGTGGTTATCACCGCCACGAACTTCCACTACTCCGGACCCACGTTGTCGGTCCGCGCTGTCGCATCGACCCCCAACCTTCCGGCCACCGGTGCCGGTCGAATGACACCCGAGATTCTTTTGGCCGCCGTCTTGGTGATGATGGGGCTCGTGATCATCGGTTCCCGGCGCCGCGCCATCGACTGACGGTCGAGCACGTCACATCGGCGGGCCGCACATCACATCGGCGGGCCGCCCCAGGCCGGCACTCCGCTCGGCGCATCGCCGAAGAGGTCGGCTTTGGCGGCCGCCAGCGATTCGACGGTCCATGCGCGGCCACCGGCACTCACTGAACCGGCGATCTCCGCCGGTCGCATGCGGTGCACTTGATCACCCAGAACGATGAACGTCTGCGCATTGATGTCGGCCGCATGATCGCTGGCGAGGAACGCCACCATCGGACTGATGTTGGCCGGATCGTATTTGTCGAATCCGCTTTCCGGTTTGGCGAACTTCGGATTCACCTCGGTCATCGGGGTGCGTGCCCGTGGCGCGATGCAGTTCACGGTCACGTTGTATCGACTCAGCTCACGAGCCAGGATCGTCGTCATCGTGATGATGCCGCCCTTCGCCGATCCGTAGTTCCCTTGCCCGGGGCCACCGAACAAGCCACTTTCGCTGGTGGTGTTGATGATGCGACGAGGGGGCAATCCGCCGTCGGTGCCCTCGAGTTCCTTGGCCTTGTTCCGCCAATGAAGCGCAGCGAAATGTGATGGCGCGAAATGTCCCTTCAGATGAACACTGACCACGCTGTCGAACTGTGCTTCGTCCATCGAAAAGCTCATCGCGTCGCGGATGAAGCCCGCGTTGTTCACCAGGATGTGCAGATCGCCGAATTCACGCACGGCCGTGGCCACCAAGTGTTCCGCGAACGCCCAATCGGTAACGCTGCCCATGCATGCCACGGCGCGACCGCCAGCGGAAGTGATCGCCGCGACCACCTCGTCGGCCGTGTCCGACAGATCGTTGACCACCACCGCGGCACCTTCGCGCGCCAACAACTCGGCATGGCATCGACCCACGCCCTGACCCGCGCCGGTCACGATCGCCACTTTGCCCGTCAATGCACCCATGCGTCCCGACTCCAATTTCGACGTTTCTGATACGGTGTCAGAAACTGCTCGGAGAAAAACTAGTCGGCTTTCGAGCCGAATGGACAAACGCGAGCGCGGGGATTCGATGGTGTCGGATGACATCGAAACGGGGGTGTGATGTCGACGCAATCGTCCACTCGACCCGTCGCCGTCGTGACCGGCGCCAGTCGAGGAATCGGACGGGCCATCGCCATTTCTCTGGCCGCCTCTGGTCACGATCTCGTGTTGATGGGACGCACACGAGCGCACGACGTGGCCCGCAATCCCGCCACTGGCAACGTTCTTCCGGGTGATCTCGACTCCACCGCCGACTCCGTGCGCGCGCACGGTGCGCGGGCCCACATCCTGACGGCGGACATTCTCGATCTGGACGACGTCGTGCCCTCGTTCTCCCGTTGTGTGGCCGCGGTCGGCCGGGTGGACGTGCTGGTGAACAACGCCGTGTACGTCGGCGGTGGCAACGATCGACGTTTCGCGGAGAACTCCACCGACGACATTGTTCGACGCGTGAACGGAAATCTCACGGCGCCGCTCCTTCTCACCCACGCCTTTCTTCGGCACGTCCTCGAACGCAACGATGGCAAGACAGCGACGATCATCGACATCACTAGCGATGCCGGCCAGCGCACTCCCGAACACGTCGCCGGAAGCGGCGGCTGGTCGCTCTCCTATGCCGCCACCAAAGCCGGCTTTCATCGCATCGCCGACATGATCGCTCTCGAGTACGGAGCAGAAGGTGTGCGCGCCCTCAACGTGAATCCCGGGTTGGTCGCCACCGAACGAGTCCTCGACTCGGGGAGCAGTTTGGAGTGGATCGCACGGTACGGGGTTCGACCCGACGTCATCGGTACGGCTGTCGCCTTTTTGTTGGCCGATCCCGACGTGCCCAATGGTGCCTACGTTCACGCCCAGGCCTACTTGCGCGAGCGTCTCGGCGACGAGAAGTATGGAGAACTGACCAACCGTGGAACGGGGAGCTGACACGATGTCGATCGACACCTACGAGATCGGTGCCACCAACTACGACATCCTCATGCCCGAACCCGAGGCGTCCCCTGTTCATTACACGGTCATCTCGGTCGACGATCACCTGGTGGAACCTCCCCACATGTTCGACGGTCGACTACCAGCCGCGCTTCAGAGCAAGGCTCCGCGACTGATCGTGAACGAACGCGGCCATCAGGTCTGGACCTTCGACGGCCAGATTTTCAGCCAAGTCGGAATGAACGCGGTCGCGGGTCGCAAACCCGAACTTCGATCGTTGGAACCGGCGCGTTTCGAGGACATGCGGCCTGGCTGTTGGAACATTCACGAGCGCATCAAGGACATGGACCTCATCGGTTGTTGGGCCTCGCTGAACTTCCCGTCGCAAGTCACCGGCTTCGCGGGGCGCGTCTTCAGCGCGTGCAGCGATCCCGAGGTTGGTCTGGCCACGATGCGAGCGTGGAACGACTGGCTGTACGAGGAATGGTGGCAGCCTTACCCCGAACGCATCATTCCGTGCGGCATCACCTGGCTCGCCCCCGGTCCCGATGGGACCGCGCGCTTGGGTGCCGACGAGATTCGACGAAACGCCGACCGCGGTTTCACGTCCGTCACCTTGCCGGAGCGTCCGCACAACATCGGTTGCCCGAGCCTTTTCAGCGGATGGTGGGATCCCATCATCGAGGCTTGTGTCGAAACCGACACCGTCGTTTCGTTGCACGTGGGCTCGTCGGGGATGTACTCGATGCCGAGCGACGCTCCGGCCTTGCAGCTCGGCGCGACCCTGTTCGGTCAACTATCGCTCACCGCGTGTGCCGAATGGCTCTGGAGCGGTTACCCGTACCGCTATCCCGGTCTCAAGATCGCGATGAGCGAGGGTGGTATCGGTTGGGTTCCGATGTTGCTCGACCGACTCGAGAACGTCGTCGACCGAAGCGGATACGGCGCCGGTTGGGATCTCCGCCCCGCCGAGGTGTTGCGTCGCAACTTCTGGTTCTGCACCATCGACGATCCGTCCACCATCGATCTGCACGAAGTGATCGGCGACGACCACATCATGGTGGAAGTCGATTATCCGCACGGCGACAGCACGTGGCCGAACACCCAAACCGTTCTGCGCGACGCGTGGGGTCACCTGTCCCCCGATCTTTTGCGCAAGCTGTGCTGCGAGAACGCCGCGGCTCTGTATCGACATCCTCTGCCACAACGCATCGTTCCGTGAGCACCGTCGCCGATCTTCTGCGCGCCCGATTCGGAGACGATCACGCCGGCTACGTCTTCGAGGGCGTCACGGTCAGTTGGGACGACGTGGTCCGCGAGTCGACTCGGCGAGCCGCGTATCTCGAGGCGAATCTCGATCCCGATGCCAAGCCACATGTCGGGGTCTTACTGGAGAACACTCCCGAGTATCTCTATTGGATCGGGGCCGCCGCGCTGACCGGCTCCTGCATCGTCGGCATCAACCCCACCCGACGCGGAGCCGAGTTGTCGCGCGACGTTCGCCACACCGACTGTCAAATGATCGTCACCGACGCGACGGGACGCGCCACCTTCGATGGTGTCGACACCGGCGTCGACCCGAGTCGCCACATCGATGTCGACGAACTTCGGCCCCATCTGCCCGCGTTCGATCATGATCTACTCGCGTCGAGCAACCCCGATGGCGCGTTGCCGCTCTTCCTGCTCTTCACTTCCGGGTCCACGAGCGCACCCAAGGCCGTGGTCTGCACCAACGAACGCATGGCCACCACCGCGGTGCGCGCCGGCCAGATTTACGGTGTCGTGCGCGACGAGGTGTGTTACAGCCCGATGCCGCTTTTCCACGGCAACGCCCTGATGGCGTGTTGGGGTCCGGCTTTGGCTGTCGGCGCCACGTTGGTTCTCCGGCGAAAGTTCTCGGCGAGTGGGTTCCTGCAGGACGTGCGGACCTATGGATGCACTTACTTCACATACGTCGGCCGCACGATCGCCTACGTTCTGGGGCAACCCGCGTCCGATGTCGACCGCGATCATCGGTTGCGCCTCGGTTTCGGCACCGAAGCGAGTGCCCTCGACCGCGAGCGCTTTCTCGAAAGATTCGGCTGCGAACTCGTGGAGGGATACGGATCGAGCGAGAGTGTGGTGGCCATCATCAGAACGCCCGACACTCCCCCGAACGCATTGGGTCGCGAGCGTCCCGACATGGCCGGAAAGGTGATCGTCGTCGATCCGGCCACCGACGCCGAATGCCCGCGGGTGATCTTCGACGAACACGGGGCGATTTCCAATCCGGAATGCATCGGAGAAATCGTGAACACCTCCGGTGGCTCCACATTCGAGGGCTACTACAACAACCCCGAGGCTTCGAACGAACGCGTGCGCAACGGCTGGTACTGGACGGGCGATCTCGGCTATCGCGACGACAACGGATTCTTCTACTTCGCGGGACGAAGCGCGGATTGGCTGCGCGTCGACAGCGAGAACTTCGCCGGAGCGCCGGTCGAGAACATCATCAGTCGCTTTCCGGGGGTTGTGATGGCCGCGGTGTATCCGGTTCCCGACCCGGTGACGGGCGACATGGTGATGACCGCGATCGAGATGAACTCGAGCACCGTTTTCGATGCCGGTGCATTCGACGACTTTCTCGCCGCGCAAAAGGATCTGGGCACCAAGTGGTCACCCCGCCTCGTGCGCGTCACCTCGGCGATGCCCCTGACGGCGAACAACAAGGTGCACAAACCGCCGCTTCGCGCCGAGAAATGGCGCACGAGCGACGTCGTCTACTGGCGCCCCGAGCGCGGTGATCGGTTACGGCCCATGACCGACGACGATCGCCGACTGCTCGAGCAATCTTTCGCCAACAACAAACGTTCTCACGTTCTCAGCGGGCTTTGAACAGGTTCGACTCAACCGTGAGTCGTCGTCCAGGACTGCCAAGTTTCGATGCACTCGGGTAGCTCACCCTTGCCGGTCTGACTACGGGGCCAATTCGCGTCGGGCAGGTCCACCGGAGGATTCGCCATGTCGTGCCCGTACCACAGAAGGTGTCGTCGTCGTGCGAACAACCATCGTCCGTCCACACGTTCGTAGGTGTCGTGATATTGGATCTGATGAATGATCCATCGCCCGTTGGCATCCTCGATCTCACCTCGACAACTGACGATTCCGGTGGCGTG
>RHCK01000087.1 GCA_010030605.1 Acidimicrobiia bacterium | reverse complement strand
CGACGACGGGTATCTCTATCTGATCGATCGCGCCAAGGATCTCATCATCGTGTCGGGTTTCAACGTGTACCCCGCCGAAGTGGAAGAGGTGTTGATGCGACATCCGGCCGTTCACGAAGCCGGTGTCGTCGGAGTGCCCCATCCGCACACCGGTGAAGCGGTGCGAGCATTCGTGGTGCTGAGAGCGGGCGCCGAAGCGGACGAGGACACTCTCATCGATCATTGCCACGATCACATCGCGCGGTACAAGTGCCCGTCGAAAGTGTTGGTGGTGGACGAGCTACCGCACAATCAAGTCGGAAAGTTGTTGCGTCGGTCGCTGTGACCGCGCCGACGCCACCAAGAACCCGGCGAACAACACCACGATCCCCATCAGCAAGGTGACGGCGAAGGCTCGATCTTCGCCGAGTCGACCGGCGAGGGTGCCACTGCCGGAGAGCACGAGGGTTCCGATCGCGATCAATGCGTTCGCGGCCGCGGTGCGGCGGGGTCGATCGATCTGTCGAACCGCGCCGGCGGTGGCCGGAACACGACCGCGCAACACGCGAATGATGGACCACACGGCGCCGACGATGATCACCAGTGCGGCCACACCCGATCCGACGGCGGCGAAAACTCGAGGCGCAACTCCGAACAGTTCGCTTCCTTTGGGCAGGCGTTGCCCACCGAGGTCGCTCGATGACGCGGGAGCACTCAACACCACGCCGACCGCGGCACCAGAGAGGCCGATCAACCACGCACGCGTGATGTTGCCGACCCGCTGGCCGAGCAACAGGTACACGGTGCCAAGGGCCAGCCACGGAACGTTCAACACGGCACCAGCGAGAAAGAACACGCGGAACGACGCGAGGCTCCAACCGCGTGCTTCGGCCCACCACAAGGCGATCGAACCGAAAGCGAAGAGCAACAGCGAAACGGTCCAGGCACCCTCGTGGGGTCGACGTCGTCGCAACCATCGATCAAACGTGAAGGTGGCGAACGCCAGGGCGACCAATGTGGTGGCGGCGGCGAGAGCGGCGTTCAACGTCACCCAGCCGAGGATAGGACGACGCCGTGACCGAAAGGCGCCGGCCGTCGTCGGTGCGGTGACGAACGACCGCTCGTTCACCCACGGTACGGCCCGTCGTAACTTCGTGAACATGATCACGAGGACCTAGCGTTTCGGCGATGGCTGATCGCCCCCGTCGCCGCATCCCCGAGGCCACCGTCTCGCGTCTTCCCGTGTATCTGCGTTTGCTGTCCGAGCTCGCCGAGGCCGGAACGAGCCACGTCTCGAGCGAGCAATTGGCCGAACTGGGCGGCGTGAACGCGGCCAAGGTGCGCAAGGACCTCAGTTATCTCGGAAGTTACGGAGTGCGTGGCGTGGGCTACGAGGTTCCGTATCTCGTGTACCAGATCCAGCGTGAATTGGGTCTGAACCACGAATGGCCGGTGGTCATCGTGGGTGCGGGCAATCTTGGTCAGGCCCTCTCGGGCTACGGCGGCTTCGGACAAAAGGGTTTTCCCGTGGCCGGCGTCGTCGACGTCGACCCGGCCAAGATCGGTTCGGTGATCGGTGGAGTGCGGGTTCGGCACATCGACGAGCTTCCGCAGATCGTGGCGTCGCGTTCGGTGTCCATCGGGGTGGTGGCGGTTCCGGCCGCCGGAGCCCAGGACGCGGCCGATCGGCTGGTCAAGGCCGGCGTGACGAGCATCCTGAACTTCGCCCCCGCAGTGATCGCGGTGCCCCGAGGCATCATGATTCGCAAGGTCGATCTGGCCCTGGAACTGCAGATCCTCAGTTACCACGAGCAGCGCCGAGCGACCACGCTGCATTCCGTCCCCGGGACGGGCAAGAGCGCGAGCGCATAGGACCATCTCGAGGGCCGAGGGAATAAGGTAACCAACGTGTCGATCGTCGTTTTCGGGGTGAACCACCGCACCGGGCCGTTGGCTCTTCTGGAGCGGGTCACGATCGCCGAAGACGCCATCGCCAAGACCATTCATGGCTTGATGTCGCGACCGAACATTCGTGAAGCGGTGGTTCTATCCACGTGCAACCGAACCGAGGTGTACGCGGTGGCCGAGAAGTTCCACGGCGCGTACGGCGACCTGCGCGACTTCTTCTGTGATCTCGGTGGATTCTCCGCCGACGAATTGGCTCCTCACTTGTACAGCCAGCATGACGAGGCGGCCGTGTCCCATCTGTTCGAGGTGGCGGCGGGACTCGACTCGGCCGTGCTCGGAGAGAGCGAGATCCTTGGTCAGGTGCGCGACGCATGGGATCGATCGCAGCGCGAGGGTGGCTCGTTGTCCACATTGAACTTGTTGTTCCGACACGCGTTGGAAGTGGGCAAGCGAGCTCGAACGGAAACATCCATCGGTCGACACACGTCGAGCGTGAGTCACGCGGCCGTCGACATGGCGCGCGACAGTCTCGGCTCGGTCGAAGGTCTCACTGTTCTGGTGGTTGGCGCCGGCGACATGGGCGAGGGAGTCACCGTGGCTCTCTCCGGGGCCGGCGTGGGCCGGGTGTTGGTGGCGAATCGCACCATCGGGCGCGCGCAGGAATTGGCTGACCGCGTCGGGGGATCGGTGACCGAGTTCTACCGTCTGGCCGAAACCTTGGTCGATGCCGACGTCGTCGTCACGTGCACCGGCGCTGGCGGAACCATCATCGATCACGAGATGGTGGCCGGAGCCATGGCGCAGCGAATCGATCGCCCGCTGTTCATCGTCGATATCGCGGTGCCCCGTGACGTCGAGCGATCGGCCGGAGACGTCGACGGTGTCACCTTGATGAACCTCGACGATCTTCGTGATTGGGCCGCTCGCGGTCAGGCGAAGCGTGCCGCCGAAGCGGAAGCCGTCCGCATCATCGTGCGCGAGGAAGTCGAACGGTTCGCGGTGGAAACCACCGCGCGACAAGCGGCCCCCTTGGTCGCTCAGTTGCATTCGGCGGCCGAGAGTGTTCGAACCTCGGAGATCGAACGCATGCAGCGTCGTTTGGCTTCGCTCGACCCCGAACAGCGCGAAGCCGTCGAGGCTCTCACCAAAGGGATCGTCGCCAAGCTTCTGCACGACATGTCAGTGCGTTTGAAAGACGATGCCGGAACGCCGCGTGGCGAGCGAAACGCCGCGGCCGTTCGCGACCTGTTCGATCTGCGCTGATCGTGTCCGCACTGCGTATCGCGACCCGCGGTTCACTGCAGGCCAGAACCCAGTCCGAACACATCGCCGCGTTGTTGCGCGACGCGCATCCGGGTCTCGTCGTGGAGTTGGTGTTCGTCGACACCACGGGTGATCGTCGTCAGGACGTTCCGTTGCACACCATCGGTGGCCAAGGTGTGTTCGTCAAGGAGGTGCAGTCGGCGGTGCTCGACGGTCGGGCGGACGTGGCCGTGCACAGCGCCAAGGACCTGCCGTCGACGGTCACCAACGGTTTGGTCATCGCGGCGTTCGGTGAACGTCGTGATCCTCGCGATGTTCTGGTCGGGTCCACCCTGTCGAATCTTGCCGATGGGGCCACGGTGGCCACCGGGTCGGTGCGTCGGCGCGCCCAACTACGGCGACTTCGTCCCGATCTGCGGTTCGTCGAATTGCGCGGCAACATCCCCACGCGCTTGGAGAAGATCCCGACCGACGGCGCGATCGTCATGGCCGCCGCGGCACTCGAGATTCTCGGTTGGACGGATCGCATCTCCGAACATCTCTCCGTCACCGACATGGTGCCGGCGGTGGGTCAGGGTTCGGTGGCCGTGGAATGTCGTGCCGATGATTCGATCACCGTGGATCTTCTGAGCGCGATCGATCATCGATCATCACGTCGAGCTTTGGAGATCGAACGAGCGTTTCTCGCCGAACTCGGTTCGGGGTGTTCGTTGCCCATCGGTGCCCACGATGACGGGCGAACCTTCCGTGTCCATCTGTCGTCCGACGATGGCGCACGACATCACGTGGCCGAGATGTCCACGGCGTCGGGCGAAACGACGTCGTTGATGGATCGCGCGCGCGAGATGGCTCGCGTCGCGAGGTCCGCGGTCGGGGACTGATCGCATGGTCGCGGGTGAGTCATCGTCCGATCGGCGACGGGTGATCGTCACCAGGTCGGCCGAACGTTCGGCGGGGCTGAGCGATCTGTTGTTGGCCGCCGGATTCGAGGTGGTCGAGATACCGGTGACCACCACGATCGATGCCAGTGACGGGGGAGACCAGTTCGTGGCCGCGGTGCGTCGCTTGCGCGAGTACGACTGGGTGATCGCCACCTCTCCGGAAGGTGCGCGTCGCATCGTGCGTTGCGCCTCCGAGCTGGGTGTCGACGTGTCGTCGGTGAGGCGAGCGGCCGTTGGCACGTCGACCGCGGCGGCGTTGGGCGGGGCCGACCTGGTTCCCGACACCCAAACCGGTGCATCGCTCGGCGCGATGTTTCCCGTCGGTGTTGGTCGCGTGTTGTTGGCCGTGGCCGAATCGGCGAGTCGCGACGTCGAGAACGCGGTTCGTTCGAAGGGATGGACCGTCGACCGGGTGCACTCGTATCGCACCGCCTCGACGAGTCCACACGACATCGACCCGACCGTGATCGATTCGTGCGATGCGATCACGTTCACCGCCGCCTCGTCAGTGGAGGCGTGGGCCGCCACGTTCGGCACGAGGGTGCCCCCGATGGTGGTGGCGATGGGGCCACAAACCGCCGATGCCTTACGACGCGCGGGCATCGAGTCGTTCCTGGTGGCTTCGGAGCAGTCGCTGCCCGGCATCGTTCGCGCTCTCGGCTGATCGTCTCTCGCGATTTCGGTCCACCCCGAGACGAGAACACCGGGATCGCCCGAGGGCACCGCAGCATTGCGCCCATAGGCTGGGGGCATGGTCGCACGATTTCCCGCATCGCGTCCCCGTCGATTGCGCACGACGCAGGCGATGCGCGACCTCGTGGCCGAGACACGACTGAACGTCGACGATCTGGTGGCACCGTTGTTCGTTCGCGAGGGCATCGACGCTCCGCAACCGATCACTTCTCTTCCGGGTGTGGTGCAACACTCGCGCGCCAGTCTGCGGCAGGAAGTGCGCGAGCTGGCCGATCTCGGGATCAAATCCGTGATCCTCTTCGGTGTTCCGGTTCACAAGGACGAGATTGGCTCGGGGGCCTTCGACCCCAACGGCATCGTGCAGGTGGCCTTGCGAGATCTGCGCGACGACCTTGGTGATCGGGTCGTGCTGATGGCCGATCTTTGCGTCGACGAGTACACGAGCCACGGACATTGCGGAATTCTCGACGGGCACGGTTCGGTCGACAACGACAAGACGCTCGATATCTACGCGCGAGCCGCCGTCGCACAAGCGAACGCCGGAGCTCACGTGTGCGCCCCCAGTGGAATGATGGACGGTCAAGTTGGTGTCATTCGACAGGCACTCGATGGTTCGGGCCACAACGACACCGCGATCCTCGCGTACTCGGCCAAGTACGCCTCGGGTCTGTACGGACCTTTCCGCGACGCGGTCGACGTGCAGATCGTCGGTGGTGGCGATCGCAAGGGGTACCAACAGGATTGGCGCAACGCGCGCGAGGCGTTGGTCGAAGTGGCCGCCGACATCGAACAAGGCGCCGACATGGTGATGGTGAAGCCCGCCCTCGCTTATCTCGACGTGATCGCCGCTGTCCGATCGATGGTCGATGTCCCCGTTGCCGCGTATCACGTGAGTGGTGAGTACTCGATGATCAAAGCCGCCGCGGCAAACGGTTGGATCGATCACGACGTGGTGGCCACCGAGCACCTCACGGCGATCAAGCGCGCCGGTGCCGACATCATTCTCACCTATCTCGCCCGTTGGTTTGCCGAGAGCGCGCGACGCTGATCTCGGGGCTGTCTCATGTCGTCGACCATTCCTTTGTGCGATCCGGTGGCCTGCGTGGCCGCCGGCTGTGACGCGGTGGTGTGCACGGGCAAGGGCGTTCCATCCAACGATCGACTCTTCGAGCGCACCACGCGGGCGATACCCGGTGGCGTCAACTCGTCCATTCGCGCGTTCAAGGCGGTCGGCGGACGTCCGTACGTGGTGGCCCGTGGTGAAGGGGCGCACGTGTACGACGTCGAGGGTCGTCGATACATCGATCTGGTGCAGAGTTACGGAGCAGTGATCCTCGGTCACGCGCACCCGACGATCACGACGGCATTGGCCAAGGCCGCGGTCGATGGAACGTCGTTCGGTGCACCCACACCGCGTGAGATGAAATTGGCCGAGGCGATCAGCGAACGAGTTCCGTCGTGTGAACGCGTGCGACTCATGAACTCGGGCACTGAGGCCACCTCCACGGTGGTTCGTCTCGCGCGCGGACTGACGGGCCGTAAGAAGATCATCATTTTCGACGGCAACTTCCACGGTGCGACCGATGCTTTGTTGGCGGCAGGTGGCAGCGGCGTCGCCACGCTCGGACTTCCGGGAACCGCCGGAGTGCCCGAGGAAGCGGTGGCCAACACCATCGTCGCGCCGTACAACGTGGTGCCGGAGATCGACGACACCGTCGCTGCCGTCATCGTCGAGCCGGTCGCGGCGAACATGGGAGTCGTCGCGCCTGTTCCGGGTTTACCCCGACGAGCGTGCCCACGTGCGACACGGTCGCGGACGTTCCCATCGAGTCACGAATGATCGACACCAAACGAGCGGCTCGACTTTCGATGGTGGCGTAGGCATCAGCGGTCAATTCCGACAAAGCGGCGAGCCCCGCCGCCGTCGCCATAGGGTTGCCCGCCAATGTGCCGGCGTGGAAGACCTTGCCGAGTGGCGACAAAGTTTCCATGATGTCGCGACGACCACCGACGGCGCCGATGGGGAGACCGCCACCGATCACTTTTCCGAAACAGGTCAGGTCCGGACGAACACCGAATCGTCCTTGCGCGCCACCTGCTCCGAGTCGAAA
>RHCK01000086.1 GCA_010030605.1 Acidimicrobiia bacterium | reverse complement strand
CACGCCGGCATCTCGATGTTCATCGTCGACATGAAGGCGCCCGGCGTCGAGATTCGTCCGATTCACCAGATCGACGGTGGCAGCCACTTCAACGAGATCTTCCTCTCCGACGTGCGCATCCCGAAGTCGTGGTTGCTCGGCGAGTTGAACAACGGCTGGAACCAGGCCACCGCGATGTTGATGTTCGAGCGCGTGGCAATTGGTACCGGTTCCTCAAGCGGTGTCACCCACGTGTTGGCCGATCGATTGATCGAGGTGGCCAAGCGCAATGGAAAGATCTCCGATCCGGTGGTGCGTCAGGAGTTGATGAAGATCTACTGCGAGGAATCCACCAAGAGCATGGTGGCCATGCGCACGCGCGCCGAGATGAAGGCCGGCAAGGTGCCCGGCCCCGGCGGGTCGTTGGGCAAGTTGCACGGTGCGCGCATCGCGTGGGCCAGCCGACCGCTCATCAGCCGTTTGGTCGGACCCGACTCCGACGCGTGGGAACCGGGTGGTCGAGGCGAGAACTGGGCGCGTCAGATTCTGAACAGCTTCCAGTCGAGCATCGCTGGCGGAACCGACGAGATTCAGCGCAACATCATCGGCGATCGCGTGCTCGGTCTGCCCCGTGAGCCCATGGTCGACAAGGATCTGCCGTTCAAGGACCTGAAGGTGGGCACCCAGCGCTGAGCGGGGTGACATCGATGATGCGCGTCGACCAGATCTGGTCGTATCCGGTGAAGTCGATGGTCGGTGGCACCGTGCCGTCGGCCGAACTGTCGATGCTCGGGATCGTGGGTGATCGTCGATGGGCGGTGCGCGATCTGCGGCGCGGAGGCATTCGTGGGGCGAAGCAACTCGGCGGTTTGATGACGCTCGTTGCCCGCGACGTGGCCGGGGGATCGGGTGACGTCGAAGTGATGTTTCCCGATGGTCGTCGACTGTCGACGACGGCGTCGTCCGACCTCGACGATGCCTTGTCGACCCACTTGGATCATCCGGTGCGACTGGAGTCGTTGCGACCGAGCGACGATCTCGATCACTACCGGCGTGGGGCTCCAGCGAACGACGACATGATGGTGGAATTGCGCTCCATCTTCGGGCGCGAGGAATCCGAACCTTTGCCGGACTTCAGCGTGTTCCCGCCCGAAGTGATGGAGTTCGAATCACCGCCGGGGACCTATCACGACTGCTGGCCCCTCATGATCATGTCGACGTCCTCTCTTCGGGCGATGCAGGAAGCGCTGCCGGACTCCGTCGTCGACGTACGACGTTTCCGCCCGAGCATGGTGATCGACACCGATGGACTCGACGGTCATCCCGAATTCTCGTGGGCCGGCCGCACGGCGCGAGTGGGCTCGGCCGTGATTGCTTTCGAATCGGCGTGCCCACGATGCGTGATGGTCACCCGCGAGGTGGCCGATCTGCCGGCTGATCGGGCGATCCTTCGGCACATCGTGCGCGATCTCGATCAGAACGTCGGGGTGTACGCGCGAATCGTGGAGCCCGGTGTGGTGAACGTCGGTGACCCGATCTCGTTGATCGACTGAGCGATCACACGGCGTCGAGGATGATGCCGGCGACGGTGCGAGCTTCGTCCCCGTCATAGTGCAATCCGTCGTAGCGATGGATTCGATCGCAGTCGTTTGGATACGACGGACACACGTCATCTCGAAGATTCACGATCTTCAAACCCAGTTCGGTGGCCACGTCGCGATACGCCTTGATCTCGCATTCGGTTCCGGCGGCATCGGTGGCGCCGATATCGGTTCGTGGAACCGGCGCGATGATCACGATCGAATCAACCACATCCGTGAAACGAGCGACCAGTTGTCTGATTCGATCACGACCCGCATCATGCGCATTGGAATCACAGAAGCGGTAGGACGTTCCATGTTCGAAAAAGACTTCCCCCGTACCGCCCCACCAGACGACGACTGCGTCGATATCGAGGTCGATGGCGCGTTGGCGAGCACTTTGCAAGAACGTGATGCATTCGGGTTTTCCGTACTGGTCACGCGGGTCCTCCGATGGCACGCACCCCGGGTCGGCATACACATCGATCTCGAAGTTCCGGTCGTTCGCCGCATCGCGCAACTCGTCGGCAGCGACCGCGGGCAGTGAATCGCCGAACACCATGACGCGCGATGGCAACGAGCCGATCGGTTCGGTCGTCACTGGTCGCGGCGCCAAGGTGACGTCGGTGACGATCGCGGGCTCGGCCGAGGCCGTGACAGAGAACGTGGCCAACGTGATCGCCAGGGCGAGAGCCAGCGCGGGTGCGCGCAAAGCGCGATGTACCCGTCGATGTCGAATGGGTGATTCGACGAAGCGGTGAGACAGAGCCGCTAGAGCGATGGAGATCAGAGTGACAACGACGAAGCGCCCGACATTGGGCAGTCGCAACAACCGATCCGAAACCGCCAGGGGCCAATGAAACAGGTAGATGCCGTAACTCCAGCGGCCGATCGCCCTCAACGGCGACGAGTGCAACCAACCAGAGGTGTTGGTGGCGCTGAGCAGAACGACCACCGAACCGAGGACGCTCACGACGATCAACGAACCCGAGAACACCCAATCCCGATCGCCGGGCAACCAGATCGCCGCGCCGAGCAAAGGGATCGCGCACGCCGTCGCGGCGACTCGCGATAGAGCGCGTGGTCGAACGGGTGGCCAACCCCGTGATGCCAAGGCCGCTCCGATGAGGAAAGCCACTGCGCGGGTGTCGGTGCCCTGGTACACCCGATCGACGGAGAGGCCGCCATGGATTCCGATGATCTGTACGACGGCCGACACCACGGCAGCAGCGATCGCCACCCGAACGAGAGCACGCGCATCATGTCGACGCAAGACGAACCACGCCACGACCGGCCACACCAGGTAGAACTGCTCCTCGATGGCCAGCGACCACAGATGGCGCAGTGGGTCGGGTGTGGCGAATTGATCCCAGTAACTCGCGCCACCGAAGATGTGAACCCAGTTGGTGCTGTAGGTCAAAGCGCCCCAGACATTGCGACCGGCGACGTTCACTTGATCGAAATGAACGAGAGTCACGATCAAACCGAGCAGCACGAACAGGGCGGGCACGAGTCGGCGGAATCGTCGGCCCCAGAATGCTCCCAATGAGATCGTTCCCGAACGTTCGTGTTCGTCCACCAGTAGCCCGGTAATGAGGAATCCGGAGATCGCGAAGAAGACGTCGACGCCGATCCAGCCGCCCTCGATGAGTCCGGTGTGGAACGCCACGACGAACAAAACCGACAACGCCCGCAGACCGTCGAGACCGGGAAGGTAGACGCGTTCGGACACGAGGTTGTTTCTAGAGCTCGACCGTGGGCACGGGCGTGCTCAATCCACCGAACGACGAACCACCATCGAAACCATTCAGCACGGCGAACGGATCGCGAATGTCGTCCATGTATCCGAGGGCGTACGCACCCATGCTGTAGCCGGCCAACTTCTGCAAGCGTTCGGGAAGCGTGCGCGCGACCTCCGGTGGACACGACAGGTACTGGTTCTCTTCCTGTCGCAACCAACCAAGGATGTAGTCGACGTTCAGTGCCCGTCGCACCGCGTCACTGCGATTGGCGCCACCACCGTGGATGGTGCGGCCGGTGTACAACACCACCGAACCCTTGGGCATGGTGGCCGGAATCGTGCGATGAACGTCGGCGGTTGCCGAGGCCGGATCCAACAGGCTGTTCGGAATGATGCGTGTGGCACCGTTCTCCTCGGTGAAATCGTCGAGGGCCCAGATGGTGGACACTTCGACGTCCATCTCCGGCGGAAACGGGAACATGTCGAAGCACCACTGGTCGCGATGCAAGGACTGAGCCGGCCCACCGGGCCAGATGCAGATCATCTGCGTGAGGTGGAGCTGATAGCTGGTGGAGATCGGGCCCAGAACGCGGTCGACGACGGCCAACACCTCGGGATGGCCCACGAAATCTCGACTGGTCACCGACCGGGCCAGGAGGGCCCCGGTGCGCTTGGTGGTGAGTCCGTTGAAGTTGTCGGAGCCGTACGACGTGGCCTCGACATGGGGCTGCATTTCGGCCAGCATCCGATCGACGGTGGATTCGTCCACGAGGCGTTCGATGATGGCGGCACCGGTGGTGGTGAGGGCCCGGGCAATGTCGTCGGGGTCGGCGCCGGGGGTGAACCGGGGAATCGAGTCCATGAGGAAACCTTACCCGTTCAGGGGCGATGAAGGAATTTATAGATTATTGACTTGGCTGACGGTGGGCTTCTAGGGTTCGGCCATGACCCTTGGTTCGGCGTCCAGCTTGGTTCCGCCCCGCACGCGGGCCCAGTGGGTCGACGATCGATTGCGCGACGAGATTTTGGTGGGTCGCATCGCTCCCGGTGAACGGATTCCGGTGGAACGACTCGCGACAACCTGGGGTGTGTCGCCGACGCCGATTCGGGAGTCGTTGCGACGATTGGCCGGCGAAGGCTTGATCACCCTCCTTCCCCAACGAGGTGCCCGCGTCGCGCACATCGACGCGAGTTTGGCGACCGACATTTATTCGGTGCGGTTGGTGTTGGAGCCGATGGCCTTGCGGCAATCGATGCTTCGAGCGGCAGCCACCGACGACGCGCGCCGCGCGTTCGTCGCCGACGTGATCACGGCTCGCGACGCTCTGTTGGGTCATCACGATTCGGCCGAAGCGTTCTACGTCGACCATCGCCGATTCCATCGGGCGTTGCTCTCGCGATGTGCGAATCAGGTTCTGATCGGTCAGGTGGAACAACTCACCGACCGGGCACGCCTCTTCCAATTGCTCGGTGCGGCACCTGTGCGACGGAGCGATCATCGACGCGAGCATGCCGACATCGCCGACGCGGTGATGAACGGTGATGTCGACGGTGCCGTCGACGCCTTGACCGCGCACTTGATGCTCACGCTCGAAGTGGTCGGGCGATTGGCCGAAGAATCGAAAAAATCGAACACCAACAAGGAGAAATAAACATGTTCAGAATGGGAAGCATCGGCGGACGCACGGTTCTCGAGGTCGACGGCGTCTTTCACGACGCCGCCAAGGTGGCCGGCGACGAGTCGTTGGCCAACCCGATGACGGCGGTGGCGCGGTTCTCCGAATTGTCGGCGCTCTCGCTGGCGGCCAAAACGAGCGGGTCACCGGTGTCGGGCTCGTTGGGCGTGTGTGTTCCTCGTCCCTCGAAGGTCTTCGGCATCGGCCTGAATTACAAGTCGCACGCGAGCGAATCGAAGATGGAACTTCCGCCGGCGCCGTTGACCTTCACGAAGTTCCCGAGTTGTCTCGTCGGGCCAACCGACGACGTGGTGCTGTCCGGCGACACCGTCGACTGGGAAGTGGAACTGGTGGTGGTCATCGGGAAAGGCGGTCGCCACATCGCCCGGGATGCGGCATGGAGCCATGTTGCGGGCATCACCCTCGGCCAAGACATCAGCGACCGCAAGGTGCAGACCACCGGCAAGCCACCGCAGTTCAGCTTGGGCAAGAGTTTCGACACTTATGGTCCGATCGGACCGGTGATGGTGTCGGTGGATTCCTTCGCCGATCCCGACGACATCGGCTTGTGGTGCGACGTCAGTGGCGAGCGCATGCAAGAAGCCCGCTCTCGTGATCTCATCTTCGACATTCCGTACTTGGTGTCGTATCTGTCGAGCATTTGCACTCTCGAAGCCGGCGATCTCATCTTCACCGGCACCCCCGACGGGGTCGGAATGGCTCGTGGACGCTTGTTGAAAGACGGCGACGTGATCGACAGCGGCGCCGAGGTGATCGGTTCTCTGCGCAATCGGTGCGTCAACGGCTGATGTCGCTGCATCGACTCCAGGCGATCCGCATCGGGGTCTCCGACCCGACGGCTCAAGCCGCTTTCTACGGTGAGATGGGGTTGACGTCGAACAACGGATCGTTGTTCGACAGCCCCGATGGTGGAACTCAGATACATGTGTCGGAAGCCCCTTTTCGTCGTTTGCTCGGCGTCGATCTCGGGGTCGACAGCGAGGCCGATCTGGCCGACATCGCTGGCCGGTTGACGGCCGTCGGTGCCCCACACACGTTGATTTCGAACGAGTTGGTCTGCGTCGAGCCGCACACGCACATCGAATTTCGGATTCGGCCGTTACCGCGACTCGAGCAGTCGATTCCGGAGGCATTCGCTCCGAACGCCCCCGGTTCGTGGCCCCGTCGTAATCGTCGCAGCCCCGGCGTGTTCCCGGGTGCACGTTCACCGCGTCGCTTGGGCCACATCGTGGTGGGCACCCCCTCGTGGCGTGGCACGCGAGACTTCCTGATCGATGCCCTCGGTTTCAAGGTGAGCGACGAGTTCACCGACATCATCGCCTTCCTTCGATGCACCACTGATCATCACAACATCGCCATCGTGGGAGGGGAAGTTCCGTTCCTGCAGCATTACTCGTGGGAATGCGATGACGTCGACCATGTGGGTCATCTGGCGACGAAGTTGTTGACAGTCGACGCGGATCGACACACCTGGGGTTTCGGTCGCCACTTCATCGGGTCGAACTTCATGTGGTACCTGCGTGACCCATCCGGTTCGTTCGTCGAGTTCTACAGCGACATGGATCGCATCGATGACGACGCCGAATGGGAATCGGTCGGGCGAACCGCGGTGGGACTGGAGAACGTCGGTTTGGCGTGGGGTCCGCGGATGCCGATGGAGTTCATCGTTCCCAAAGACATCGACGTGTTGAAGTCGGGTTGGGCCTCACTCGATCGATGAGTTCAACAATGCACGACGTGGCAATCATCGGCGCCGGGCCGGTGGGCTCGACGTTGGCCACGTTGTTGGCTCGCCATGGCCTCTCGGTGGTGGTTCTCGAGCGCGATCTGGATGTGTACTCCTTGCCTCGCGCCGCCCACTTCGATGCCGAAACCGCGCGCACCTTTCGCGAGCTCGG
>RHCK01000085.1 GCA_010030605.1 Acidimicrobiia bacterium | reverse complement strand
TCGCACCTGGATCGCCGTGGCGCAAGCGTTCGCCGGACCACCACGCACTAGGTGATCGGGTCTCTCAGAGATCGGAAATCCTCTTGAAGACTTCCGCCGCCGGTCGCGAGGCGCGGATCCCGAGTTGCCGGAGGCGGTCGCGCATGCGGTTGGCGAACCTCTCGAGGTCGGCGGGGTCCACGGCCTTCATGGTGCTTTCGAACTGCGAGGCATGGGCCATCAGGGCGTGAATCTTGGTCTCCACCTGACCCGAAACGTCCTCAGCATGGTCCGGCTCATCGGCTTCCCAGAGCAGCAAATGCGACGGGCGATGATGCGGCATTCCGTGGTCGCGGAAAAAGTGTGGGTCACGGGCCGCCACGATCGCATCGCAGGTGAGAAAACCGGCGTGGCGATGGTCGGGGTGCAACCGGTGTCGCTTCCATGGATCGTGGCCGAGCACGATGTCGGGCTTGATGACACGGATGTGTTGGGCGATGGCGCTGCGGAGAGCCATCGATTCCTCCAGTTCGCCATCGATCTGATCGAGAAAGGTCACGTCCGATCGCCCTCCGAGGCGACGGGCAGCCTCGGTTTGCTCGAGACGTCGCGTGACGATCAATGACGCGATGTCCGCGTCGGGGTTCCATGTTCCTTTGGAGCCGTCGGTGATGACCAAGTGGTGGATCGAACATCCGGCCGCCGACCACTTCGCCAATGTCCCGCCGCATCCGAACTCGATGTCATCGGGATGGGCTCCGATGGCCAAGGCGATCTTCGGTGTGGGCAGATCCACCGACGTGATCGGTCGCTCTCCGTTGTGGGCGGGCTGTCCGGGTTCGTTCGCCGAGGGGTTGGTGCTCATGCTGTTCTCCGATTCGGAAGAAGTTGATCGAGAAGTGCGACGATCCGGGGGTCTTCGAGGTCTCCGGGAGTGTCGAGGTCGAGCGACAACAGGTCGTCATCGACCACCATCGCGTCGACTCCCAAATCCTGAGCTTGATGCAGGTGGGCCTCGAACGAATGCTCTCCGTAGGCGAAGCGCCACCGGTCGAGCAGTTCGTTTCCGATGATCACGACGTTCGAGCCCTGTCGGTGGCGATCCGGAACGATCATCAGCGAACGACCATCGATGTCGTCGGAGATGTCGTCCCAAATCGCCCGAAGGCGGTCGATGAACGGCAGATCGGCGTGAGCCACGATCACCGGTTGGTGGGGGGCTAGTGCGCGCACCTGCGGGACACCCGCGGTGAGAGCTGCGTTCAGGCCCACGACATTCACGCGAATCGCCGTGGCGCCGAGATCGTTCGCGAAACGAGCGACTTCGTCGTCGTCGCACACCACGAAGACGTCCGCTCCGGGGATCGAACCGATCACTCGCTCAGCACAAGCGCGGGCCAGATCCCGTCGTTCGCGTGGGCTCAGGACATCGGCGAGACGACTCTTGGCGTCGTCGAATGCCCGCACGGGAACCACCAACGACACGGGCTTCGACACAGGGCGAGCCTAGGACGTGAGGGTTCTCCAGCCGTATACGATCGGATGCGTGACGGTGTCGAAGTCGATCAGAGTGGCGGTCATTGGGGCCGGCTCGTGGGGCACCACCGTTGCGTCGCTCGCGGCCGCAAACACGTCCACGGTGCTGTGGGCCAGGCGACCGGAACTGGCCGAATCGATCAATCGAACGCGCATCAACGCGGATTATCTGGCGGGGTCGACGGTGTCCACGTCGCTCGAGGTCACGTCCGACTTGGCATCGGCAGTGTCCGGTGCGGATGTGGTGGTGATGGCGGTTCCTTCGCACGGATTCCGTGAAGTCGTGGCCGAGGCAGCGGGCCATGTTCGTCCGTGGGTGCCCATCGTCAGTTTGTCGAAAGGTCTCGAACGCAGTTCTCTGAAGCGCATGAGCGAGGTCATCGCCGATGAGTTGCCCGGACATCCGGTGGCGGTTCTCACCGGCCCGAACCTGGCCCGCGAAGTCATGGAGGGTCAGCCCGCCGCCGCGGTCGTGGCCATCGACGATCGAGTCATTGCGGACGAGCTTCAACGAATCTTCTCGCGACCGACGCTGCGCGTGTACACGAATCCCGATGTCGTCGGGTGCGAGGTGGCCGGTGTCGTCAAGAACGTCATCGCCATCGCATCGGGCATGGCGTCGGGGATGGGTTTCGGTGACAACACTCGAGCGACGCTCATGACCCGCGGTTTGGCTGAAATGTCGCGCCTGGGGTTGGCGATGGGTGGTGATGGGCTCACGTTCGCCGGTTTGGCGGGGATGGGCGACCTCATCGCCACCTGCTCGTCGTCGCAAAGTCGAAACAACACCGTCGGTCGTCGATTGGGAGCTGGCGAATCGATCAACGAGATTTTGGCGTCGATGAACATGGTCGCCGAGGGAGTCAAGAGTTCGCCGGCGGTCCTCGATTTGGCGCGACGTCACGGAGTCGAAATGCCCATCACCGAGCAGGTGGTGTCCGTGTGTCAGAACCAAAGAGGTGCGGCCGAAGCCGTCGCGCTGCTGATGCAACGACGACGTCGGAGCGAAATTGGCTGACGTTCTCCGTCCACTTGGAATCGTCGGTCGACCCATCGTCGGTTGGGTCGCTCCCCATGGTGGAGTTCATTTCGCCGACGGCTCGCCCGCTCTCGACTGGTTCGTGGCCGCGGACGATCGTTGGTATCACCCATCGCGCGAAGTCGCCGTTCGTCAGTCCGATGAAAGTGGAATGCCGGTGGTGTCCACTCGGATGCGAGTTCCCGGTGGCGACATCGTGCACACGGTCTGGTGCGCGTCGGGGCCTGATGCCCAACCCATCGTGGTCGTCGATGTTCTGAACGATTCACCGATGCCGGTGGCGGTGGCTTTCTCCCGTGCCGATCTCTCGGTGTCACGTCCCATCGCGCTGCGAACGGACCAGACGGCGTGGCCGGCGCCGGGATTGGATCTTCCGGAGAGCCCGACGGTGATGCCCGTCGGACATCGCGCCTCGGTCCGTGTCTGCATCGGTCGAAACGTCGACCTGTCCGCGTTACCCGAACGCGAGGCCGTCGTGCGTGGATGGTTGGCAATGTGCGATCGCTCGTCTCGGCTCGTTTTGCCGGATCAATCGGGTGGTCGATCACTCACGGATCGCGTTGGACGTGCGAAATCGGACATCTTGCTGAACGCGGGTCGCACGAATGCCCCGTGGCGCGACGCCGACGCGTTGTCGATCTGGTTGCTCGAGCAATGTCATGCGCATCGAATGGGGGTGTCGGGCACCGACGCGGACGACGTGGCCAACGCCATCGAGCGCATCATCTCGCGGTCCAAGCGTTCCGGGCTCGACCCGATCAGGAGTGCCGCCATTCGTTGTGGTGCGGCGTGGTTGACGGGAGTCGAAGGATCGGTCGAGGGCGACATCGACCGATTCGCGTCGCGCAAGTTGGGGCTGTCGGCCGCGGAGATCTTCTCCTTTCCGCGATTGAAGGTCGATGCGGATTTGTCGGGGGCACCGCTCGTCACCGCGGTGGAGGAATCACTCGTGACGTGGTTCGGCGGTGAATCGATTCGTTTGTGCCCGGATGGGATCGATGGTGAACGACTCGGCTCATCGTTCGAAGGCCACGGATTGGCCGCACCTTGGTCGACATCGGTTTCGCTGGCGGTGCGCTGGCATGGACCGAATGCCGCCGTTTTGTGGGAAGTCGGTGGTGATCGTCGTTTCGTTCTGACGAGTGGCGTGGATGGCAACTGGCGGAGCGAGTCGTTATCCGGCGACGCGTTGTGGCGTCCGGATCGGGAGCCGTCGGAACTGGCGTCGATTTCCGACGGCGCCGTTGTTTCGTTGGGCGGTGAATTCTCGGGCAACGATGGTCCGACGTCATCGTCTTTCAGTTGAATCGAGATTTTCGTGTGTGACCTTCTCGTGGCTCGCGGGACGACGACCGACGATGGACGAACGTTGTTCGCGAAGAACTCGGACCGTCCTCCGGGCGAACTTCAAGTCGTCGAGTTCTCCGAACCTCGTCTCGAGGGCATCACGCGGGCGACATATCTCGACATCCCCGGGCATTCCGCGCCAACCTTGAGGACCTTCATCTCGCGTCCTCGGTGGGGATGGGGCGCCGAGCATGGGGTGAACATCGCCGGTGTGGCGATTGGCAACGCGACCATCTACACCACACTCGATCCGAGGGACTTTCCCGATGCTCTCACGGGGATGGACCTCGTGCGCTTGGGTCTCGAGAGAGGACGCACAGCCGAGGAATCGCTGTCGGTCATCACGTCGCACATCGAGCGATTCGGACAAGGAGGATCCGGACACGATCCCCGTGGACCACGTCGTCCGTACTGGAACAGTTTCCTCGTCGCCGACGCGACCTCCGCCTGGGTCGTGGAGACCAGTGGCCCGACCTGGATGGTCCACGAGGTGGCCGACACGTGGGCGCTCTCGAATCGAGTGACTCTGTCCGAATTCGAGTTCCATCGCCATCCTCGACAGCCGGTGGAGACGTTGGTCGATCCTCGTCTCGAGAGTTCGCGAGCAGTCTTGGCGCGACGTCCCGTATCGATGCTCGACGTTCGCGAACATCTTTCATCGCATGGGATGACGGCGGACGGTTGGGACGTGTGCATGCACAACGACGTTCAAGTCACCGCGTCGTCCTTGATCGCCGCATTGAACGCGCACGGAGAGCCCGAGGTTCACCACCTCCTCGGCAATCCGTGTGGAGGAAATTGGGTGCGACTTCGCTGGTGAAACGGGTATGCCCGCCCGAACCCGTGGTGAACGGGGCAAACTAGAAGGGTGCAATCGCCGGTCCGAGTCGCTTATGCCTTGGAGCAATGTTGGCATCGCGTTCCGGGTGGAACTGCCACGTCGGCATTGCGGACCGCGGTGGCTCTCGCCGACGTGTCCGGTGTCGAGCTAGTGGGTGTCGCGGGACGTCACCGGAATCCGCCTCGACCATCGTTCGTGCCCACGGTGAACATGCGATACCTGCCGTTGCGGTCACCGTGGCTCTACGAAACATGGCTCCGTTTCAAGTGGCCCACGGTCGAAAGCGTTACGGGTCCGGTGGACGTCGTCCACTGCACCGGTTTCATTCCTCCGCCGTCGAAAGCACCATTGGTCAGCACGCTCCACGATGTCGCGTGGAGACACCGCCCCGACCATTTCACACGTCACGGCGTACGGGTCTTCGAGCGGAGCCTCTCGGAAGTTCGCCGACGGGCAGATCTGGTTCTTTGTCCATCCACCGTCACCATGCTCGACGCGGAACGCGCCGGAATCTCCACCGAGAGGTTGCGTCTCGTCCCGTGGGGTGTGGAGGCGGTCGAAGTCACCGACGCTCAAAAGTCCATGGTTCGCACGAAGTACTCGTTGCCCCGTGACTTCTTGTTGTTCGTGGGAACCGTGGAGCCGCGCAAGAATCTGTCGCGACTCGTGGAGGCGATCGATCGAGCGACGTGTGATTTGCCGTTGGTCGTGGCGGGCTCTCAGGGTTGGGGCGACTCCGGGGTCCGTCCGTCTCCGAACGTGCATTTCATCGGCTTCGTCACGGACTCGGAACTGCCGGCTTTGTACGCCAGCGCGACGGCGTTCTGCTATCCGAGCGAGCGAGAGGGCTTCGGCATGCCGGTGCTCGAGGCGATGTCGTACGGAACTCCGGTCATCACGAGCATGGGGACGTCGACGGAAGAAGTGGCCGGCGGCGCGGCGGTGCTGGTCGATCCGTTCGACGTCGAGGACATCGCGCGAGGAATCGACGAGGCACTTTCACGTCGCGATGAATTGTCGATCTGGGGGCTTCGCCAGGCGGCTCGTCGTCATTGGTCCGAGACTGCACGCTTGACCGCCAGTGCGTATCGCGAGGTCATGCG
The DNA here is from genome assembly GCA_010030605.1 of Acidimicrobiia bacterium. Classification (GTDB taxonomy): domain Bacteria; phylum Actinomycetota; class Acidimicrobiia; order Acidimicrobiales; family Ilumatobacteraceae; genus Casp-actino8. The sequence continues at coordinate 1,055 of RHCK01000085.1, read as the reverse complement.
TTGACCGTGGTCACCAAAGTCGCCGTCAATCTCTCGTGGTGCGTGCCCGGCAAGGTGGGTGGTAGCGAGGAATATCTGTGTCGACAATTGTTGGGTCTCGACTCGAGATTCGAACCGACGCTGTTCGTGCCGGAGGGATTCGCCGAGGCTCACCCGGAACTCGCCGAGCGGTTCGAGATTGTGCGCGGCCCGTTCGACGGCACCTCACGAGTTCGACGCGTGATGTCGGAGTCAAGTTGGCTGCATCAACGAACACGGGGTTTCGATGTGATTCACCATGGCGGCGGCACGATCCCCATTCGCCACCATCGCCCGACGCTCTTGACCATTCACGATCTTCAATACCGCGAATTCCCCGCGTACTTTCGCGCGCACAAATTGGCGTACCTGAGATACATCATGCCTCGATCGGCACGGCGAGCAACGGAGATCTCCGTTCCAACCGAGTTCGTCAAGAAGACCGTTCATGATGCGTACGGCATTGATTCCGATCGGATTCATGTCGTGCCTCATGGCATCGAACCGGGCCTCGGTTCGAACGCCACACCGGTCGAGGTCTTGAGGTCTCGCTACCACCTCGGATCCGAGCCATTCGTTGTCTTTCCCGCGATGACCCACCCGCACAAGGGTCATGGTTTCTTGCTCGATGTCATGGAGCGCCACTGGGTCGATCGGGGAGTGCGTTTGATTCTGATCGGTGGAGCCGGATCGGCCGAATCCGATGTTGCACGGCGGGTCTCATCTGGTCGTCTGGCGGCTCACGTCTCCCGCTTGGGTCGCGTTTCGGCCGAGGACAGAGACGGTTTTCTGAAAGCAGCCATGGCCATGGTCTTTCCCAGTGAGTACGAGGGTTTTGGGGCGCCGTTGATCGAAGCCATGACGTTGGGAACTCCCGTGATCTGCAGTGATCGCGCGTGTCTGCCCGAAGTCGTTGGAGATGCGGGATTGGTGTTGCCGTTGTCGATCGAAGCATGGGCGAAAGCATTGGACGACGTCGATCGTCGACGCTCCGATCTCGTTGCACGAGGCATGGAAAGGTCGAAGATGTTCACGAC
>RHCK01000084.1 GCA_010030605.1 Acidimicrobiia bacterium | reverse complement strand
GGCTATCCGATCGAAGTCGTCGAGAAGATGTTCATGAAGTTGGCTTGATCATCGACGGTACATTGGCGTCATGACTTTCATCATGTACACCACCCAGTGGTGCGGCTATTGCAAGCGTTTGAAGCGCGATCTGAACGAGGCCGGAGTTTTCTTCGAGGAAGTCGACATCGAAGTGGTTCCCGATGCCGCCGAGAAAGTGGCGCAGGTGAACGGCGGGAACCACACCGTTCCGACGTTGCTCTTCTCCGATGGAACGGCGATGACGAATCCTTCGGTCGCCAAGGTCATGGAGAAAATCGGCGCCTGAGCGCTGTTCAGCAGTTGGTCTCCTCGTCGGGCGCGACGAGATCGACGAGATACGTGTCCACCAGATCCTGAGCGCACGTGTCCGACGTGTACCCAGTGTGGTTCTCGGCGGTGACCACGATCAAACGTCCATCCTCCAGAACACGGGCCATGTTGCGCGTTCCTTCCAAGGGCGTCGCGGCATCTCCGGTGGTTCCGATAACGACAATGGGACCCGCTCCGATCCCGGTGATATCGATACGAGGATCGAGGGCTTCGGGCCAGAAGACGCAGTTGTAATCACCGGTGGTGCCGGGGCTGAATCGGGGAGCGTTCTCGTTGAATCGCGGAGTTTGGGCGTCGGCTTCCTCGATCGTCATACGGTTTGGATCATCGGCGCACAGGATGTTGAGAAAGGCCTCCAACTCATTGCCGTATGTCCCGTCGTCACGACGTTGGAAGTAGAGGTCGAACAATTCCAGCAGAACCGATCCGTCATCGCTCTGGGCGGCGTCCAGGCCCTGGGCCAAGTAGTCCCAGTAATCCGATGAGTACATGGCTTGTGCGACGGCCGTGAGAGCCATGCCGCGCGTGAGGTCGGGTCGTCCTGCCACCGTGGGAATGGGATTCTCGTCCAATTGGGCCATCAGAGCATCGAAGGCGCCTTCGGCATCGCCATCGTTGTGAAAAGCGCAGGACCGATCTCGGGAACATCCGGCGAGGAAGGTTTCGATCGACGTTTCGAATCCCTTGTTCTGTTGCAACGTTCCTTCGATGCCATCCGCTTCGGGATCGGTCGCACCATCGAGAACTGCCGCTCGCACCGTGTGCGGGAACATGGTGGCCCACACCGATCCGAGTTCGCTCCCGTAGGAGAATCCGAAATAGCTGATCTTCTCCTCGCCGAGAGCCCGTCGAATCATGTCCATATCGCGAGCGACGTTGTTCGTTCCCACGTACGGGAGGATGTCGCCACTGCGTGCAAAACATTCCTCAGTGAAGGTCCGTGTGCTGTCGATGATCTCGTCTTTTTCCTCTTGGGTGTCCGGGGTGATATCTCCACCGGCGAAGTAGAGGTCGTAGTCGTCGATGCAATCGATGGCTGGTTGGGATTCTCCCGTTCCTCGCGGATCGAAACCCAGAATGTCGAATCGATCGATGAGGTCGGACGAGAAAATGTTCTCGGCTCGTTCGGCGAATATCGATCCACCGAATCCGGGACCACCGGGATTCACGAGAAGAGTTCCGATGCGCTCGTCGGAGTTCGAGGCGAGATGACGAGTGACATAGATGGAAGTCATCTCCGAGTTCGGATCGGAATAGTCGATCGGCACGTCGACGTAGCCACATTCCAGATCGGATCCGCAATCGGACCAATCGATGGTGGGAGTCGGAAAATCCTCCGTCGAGTACGCGCCATCGGGGACCATGCTCGTCGTCCCCGGATCGGTCGACGGCGCGTTCGTGACGTCGGTGGGAGCAAGAGTGTCGCTGTCGATCCGAGAAACGGAGTCGCCACCGCCGCAGGCGACGACGGAGAGTGAGAAGATGACGGCGAAAACGGCTCGACGACGCATGACGACACCCTAATTGCCCGTCGAATCCGCGGTGGGGGCGTGTCAGCAGTCGAGTTCGTCGGGGCCGTCGGTCAGATTCACCAGGTATTCGTCGACTTCGGTGGTGACACAGTCGTCGGATCCGTAGGTGGTGTGCTGTTCGAGCGGTGAAACGATCAATCGTGCCTGACCGAGTTGGCGAACCATGTTGCGGGTGCCGGTCAATGGCGTGGCGGCGTCACCGATGCTTCCGACCACCACGATTCTCGAGGACGTGTCGGCCCCGATGACCGGCTTGTCGTCCGGTGTGGACGGCCAATGAGCGCAAATCAGCATCTCTTGAATCCATCCCGATCCCAATCGCGGGGCGACGCTCGCGAGTCGATCCTTCAACCCCAGGATCTCTTCGGGGCTGACGTTCGTGTCACGGTCGCTGCAGGAGATGACGAAATAGGCGTCGATCAGATTGTCGAGATGTCCGCCGGAGTAGCCCCCGAAGTACTCGTCGAACATCGTCAGAAGCCCGGCACCATCACCGTCCTGCGCGGCGCTCAGGTTCATTGCCAAGCTGGACCACATCGACTGCGAGTACAGAGCTTGAGCGACGGCAATTCCCAAAACGCCTTCGTTGGTCGGTGGACGATCGTCATTGACCAAGGGTGACGAATTCAATGAGTCGACGAGGGTGTCGAATGAGGTTCGCGCGTCGGACCCTTCATCGATGTAGTCGCACTGGTTCGCATCGCACCAGTCGAAAAAGGCATCGAGGGAACTCTCGAATCCGGCGGCTTGTTGGACGAGACCATCGACGTATCCAAGGGTCGGATCGACGGCCGCATCCAAAGTGGCGGCACGGACGGTCTCGGGGAAGAGGCTGGCCCATGTGGCTCCGAGTTGGGTGCCGTACGAGAAGCCGAAATAGCTAATGGTTTTCTCACCCAACGCTCGACGCAGAACATCGATGTCGCTGGCCGCATCGACGGTGCTCACGTGATCAAGAATCGCTCCACTGCGCTTGCGACATCCGTCGACGAACGCCCGAGCCCCAGACAGAAGGTCCTCGGTCTCGATTTCGTCGTCCGGTGAGGGGTCCAGCGCGAAGTAGTCGTCCATCGAATCCACACAGTCGATCGATGGCACGGAGCCCCCGACACCTCGCGGGTCCCACGCGACGATGTCAAAACGCTCGAGCAATGTGTCACTGAAAATCGAGTCGGCGTAGCGAGCGAAATCGAGCGCGGCACCCCCCGGACCACCGGGGTTGATCAGCAGCGATCCGATGCGAGAGTTCGTCGCGGTGGCAACGTGCTTGACGATCGGCAACGTGAAAACACCCGCGCTGGGAGCGGAGTAGTCGAGTGGAACGTCGAACGAGCCGCATTGAAGCCCATCTCCGCATGCCGTCCATTCGATGTCACTCGACCACGATCGAACTGCTTCGGTACGTGAGGTGGTTCCCCCCGAAGTTGTTGGGGTCGATTCGGTCGTGACACCCTTCGATGAATTGCACGCGACGAGAACGAGAAGACTCATCACCACGACCGTGGTGTGGCTCACGGATCTCGTGTGCCTCATCCCGGTGCAAGTCATACTCGCTCACCTTACGTCCATGCGAGGCGACGACATGTCCTCGGTAGCCTGATTTCATGCGCATGGGACCCCACATGATGATGCCCGGTGACGCAAGCGCGGTGAAAGGTCGACGTTTCGATCGCTCGACTCTTCGACGTGTGTGGGACTTTGCCCGGCCGTACCGGGCGAGCATCGCCGGGTTCTTGCTCTCCATCCTTCTCGCGGCCGCAGTCGCACTCGTCGCGCCGTTCACGTTCCGAGCGATCATCGACGACGCGATCCCGGCTGGTGATCGTGGGCGCATTTGGTTCTTGGCCTCGTTGGCCGTGGGTGCCGCCGTGTTCGATGCGGTGATGGCGATCACCCAACGGTGGTTCTCGGCTCGTATCGGTGAAGGTCTGATTTATGACCTTCGAGTGGCGCTCTTCGACAAGGTGCAACGCATGCCGGTGGCGTTCTTCACTCGTACACAAACCGGCGCGTTGATCAGTCGTTTGAACAATGACGTTGTTGGTGCTCAATCGGCCGTCACTTCGACGTTGGGCAGCGTGGTGAGCAATGTTGTCGTCCTGGTGATGACCCTGGGTGCCATGTTGACTCTCGAGTGGCGCCTCACCCTGCTCGCCCTCGTCGTGCTACCGGTATTCATCGTTCCGGCCCGACGGGTCGGACAGCGTTTGCAGGACATCGCTCGCGAACAGATGGGTTTGAACGCCCAGATGAACACGCAGATGAACGAGCGATTCAACGTGTCCGGTGCGCTTCTCGTGAAGTTGTTCGGGCGTCGCGAACGCGAAGTGGATGCCTTCGCGTCACGAGCGGCCCGAGTGCGCGACATCGGTATCTTGTCCGCCCTCTACGGTCGGGTCTTCTTCGTGGCGCTCGGTCTGGTCGGAGCGCTGGGGGCCGTGGCGGTGTACGGAATCGGTGCCCAACTGGTGGTGTCCGATCAGATCACGGCCGGAACCTTGGTGGCCATGGCCACCCTCGTGTCGCGCGTCTATCAACCGCTCACGGGTCTCACCAATGCTCGAGTCGACCTGCTGACCTCGTTCGTGAGCTTCGATCGAGTGTTCGAGGTCCTCGATGCGCCGGTGTCGATCGTGGACAAACCGGGCGCGATCGATCTCGTCGAACCGCGTGGCTCCATCGAGTTCGACCATGTTCGATTCCGTTATCCCGAGGCGGCGACGGTCAGTGTGGCATCGCTCGAGGCGCCGGGGGCGCCAACCGGTGACCCGAACGTCGACGTGTTGCACGATGTCACCTTGTCGATCGCTCCGGGCGAAACCGTGGCCATCGTCGGGGCATCGGGTTCGGGCAAGAGCACGATGGCCGCATTGGTGCCTCGGTTGTACGACGTCACGAGTGGTGCGGTGCGCATCGACGGTCACGATGTTCGAGACCTCACGGGTGATTCGTTGCGTGCGGCCATCGGCGTGGTGTCCCAGGACCCCCATCTCTTCCACGAGAGCATCGAGTCGAACCTGCGATACGCCAAACCGAATGCGACCGAGGATGAACTGGTCGAAGCCTGTCGCGCCGCCCGCATTCACGAGACGATCGCCTCGTTGCCCGATGGCTACGCCACACTGGTGGGCGAGCGCGGTTACCGACTCTCGGGAGGCGAGAAGCAGCGTCTCGCGATCGCTCGACTGTTGTTGAAGAATCCGGCCGTCATGATCCTCGACGAAGCCACCAGTCATCTCGACAACGAGAACGAAGCATCGGTGCAGGGGGCCATCGACGAGGCGCTGCGAGGACGGACCGCGTTGGTCATCGCGCATCGGTTGTCCACCATTCGGGATGCCCATCGCATCGTGGTGATCGACGACGGTCGAATCGTCGAGGAAGGCTCCCACGACGAATTGATGAACCTCGATGGCGCGTACGCCCGACAAGTGCGCGCGGGAGAAACCGCGGGCAACGCGGAGTGATTCAGCGGGGAGCGGCTTGCGCGCCGCGCACCAGCGCTCCGCGGAGTTCGCCGGTGTGCTCGCCGTTCTCGAACGACACGTGTCCGTTCTTGATGGTGTAGTGGTAACCGGTTGCGGTCTGCATGAGTCGTCGGCCGTTGGCCGGAAGATCGTGGACGATGCGCGGTGGCGGAGTTCCCAGTGATCCGAGGTCGAGGACATTGAGGTCGGCGCGATAGCCGGGGGCGATCACTCCACGGTCGAGCAGACCAACGTGGCGCGCGGTCCGTTGGGTGATGTGATGCACCATGAATTCGAGGGGCAACTTCTCGCCACGACGGCGGTCCTTGCACCACAGCGCCAAGGCGGTGGTGGTGGCACTGCCATCGGAGATGGCACCACAGTGCGCGCCGGCATCACTCAGACCGATCACGGCGTTGTCGCGCAACAACATCTCGCGAACATCGTCGAGGTTGCCCCGCGCGAAGTTGAACAATGGCATGTAGAGGAGTCGATTCCCGTCGTCTTCGCTCAGTAGATCGATCAGAAAATCGATAACCGGACGTCCGGCCGATGCGGCACGGGCCGCCACGGAGTCACTGGGCGACGGCTCGTAGTTGACCGGATTTTCCATGGGGTACAACTTCGTGAAGTCACCGAACATCTCGGCGGGCAGTCCGGACAGATTCGGCACCGCTCGGGCGTGTTCCTCGATGATGCGTCGGCGACGGTCCGGGTCACGCAAGGCGGCCACGATGGCCGGAAGCGGACGTGACGCAATCTCTTGAAATGACGGACAGATGGCGAGGGGGTTCACCGTGGCCGTGAAACCCTCGAGGATTCCGATCGGTCGCACCGCCACTTGGGTCGCCAGTGAGAGACCATTGCTCACTTCTTCGTCGACCCAGGCGCCCATCTCTCGCCAACGATCGGGCAACGGGGCGGGCTGTTGAACGGTCATGCTGAGGGGTCGACCGGATGCTCGGGCCACCAAGCCCATGAGATTCATCTCGTCGCGCGCGAACTCGGAATCGGGTGATTGGTAGGCGTCGCTGATGAGCTGAACGACTCCGGTTCCGGTCTCGGCCATCGCGTTCACCAGAGCCAACAATTCGTCGGCCGTGCTGAATCGGGTCCCGAGCGGTGCGCCGTCGCGGGTTCGATGAATGTAGGTGCGGCTGGTGGTGAATCCGAGGGCACCGGCGCGCATTCCCTCTTGCACCATGCGAGCCATCGCGTCGAGTTCGAGAACGGTCGGGGCTTCGTTCGGATCGGCGCCTCGTTCACCCATGACGTAGGCCCGCAACGGCGCGTGGGCCACTTGCGTGGCGACGTCGATCGCGTACGAACGACGCGCGAGTGCGTCCATGTAGTCGGGGAACGTCTCCCAATCCCATGTGAGTCCCTCGGCCAACGCGGTGCCGGGAATGTCCTCGACTCCTTCCAACATTCCGATCAACCAATCGTGTTGTTCGGCAGTGGGACGAGCAGGCGCGAAGCCGACCCCGCAGTTGCCCATGACGATCGAGGTGACGCCGTGAATGCTGCTCGGCGCGAGCACCGGGTCCCAAGTGGCCTGACCGTCGAAGTGCGTGTGAATGTCGACGAA
>RHCK01000083.1 GCA_010030605.1 Acidimicrobiia bacterium | reverse complement strand
CGTGCTGCCCTTACCGGCCAGGTTCATGGCTTCGCCCATCATCTCGCCGTGCAGAACGCCGGGGGTCATAATGACGCGATCGGCCATCTGTCCGTACGTCATCTCCATGACCGACAACATGGCATCGGCCATCGAGGGGAACGTGTGGGTGGCACCGAACTCCATGGCCTTCTCGCGCTTGAACTCGACGGGGTCGATGGCGATGATGCGCTTGGCACCAGCCATGCGCGCTCCCTGAACGGCGTTGATACCGATGCCACCAATACCAACCACGACAACGGTGTCTCCGGGCTGGGTGCCAGCGCGGTTGGCGGCCGAACCCCAACCGGTGGCCACACCACACGACACCAGTGCGACGCATTCGAGCGGGATGTCCTTCTCCACCTTGATGATGGACTGCTCGCTCACGCAGGCGTACTCGGAGAACGTGCCGACCTTGGCCATGAGCGTGACGGGCTTGCCGTTCACGAAATGGCGATGCGTGTCGTCGGTGATCATTCCACCGACGAAGGTCTTGGCACCGTTGTCGCAGAGGTTCTGACGACCGGTCGAGCAGTAACGGCATCGACCGCACGACGGCACGAACGACGCCGACACATGATCGCCCACGGCCACGCTCGTGACTCCGGGACCAACTTCCACCACGACACCAGCGCCCTCGTGACCACCGATAATGGGGAAGAAACTCTCGATGCCCATGAGCGGCCACACTTCTTCGGGCGGAACCAAGTCTCCGGTGACGAGATGCTCATCGCTGTGGCACAGACCAGCGGCCTTCCAGTGCACGACGACCTCGCCGGTCTTGGGCGGATGGATCTCGATCTCTTCGATCTTCCATTCCTGATTGAGGCCCCACAGGACCGCGGCCTTCGACTTACGGATACCGGACATGGCTGACAACCCCCTGCGAGGACGTCCTTCGTCCCGCACCCGGAACGCTACTCACCCCGGGTCCGCCCGCGGTAGGCGAACTTCCCCGTCGGTTCAGTAGACGAGGACTCCGCGGATGTTCTCGCCTTTGCGCATGGCCTCGTACCCCTCGTTCACGCCTTCGAGCGGATAGGTGCGGGTGACCAGACCATCGAGGTCCAACTGACCCTCGCGATACAGGCCGGCGAGCTTGGGGATGTCGGCCCGCGGATTACCCGAGCCGAACAACGAGCCCACGACCTGCTTTTCCATGAGGGTGATGTCGAGCATGTTCATGCTCGAGCCCATTTCCATGGCCGGATGGATGTTCGTGACCACCACGCGCCCGCGCTTGGCCGCCAGGGCCATGGCTTCGTGCATCACCGAACCCTGACCGACACCCATGGTCATGATCACCTTGTTGGCCATCGTTCCCCAGGTGATGTCCTGCAACAGGGCCACGGCCTCGGTCATGCTGGTGGCGGTGTGCGTGGCGCCGAATTCCATCGCCTTCTCACGCTTGAACTCGACCGGGTCGATGGCCACGATGCGCTTGGCGCCGGCCAACTTCGCTCCCTGAATCGCGTTGGCGCCGATGCCACCCACGCCGACGACCACCACGGTGTCACCGGGCTTGGTCTCGGCCGCATACACCGCCGAACCCCAGCCGGTCACGACGCCACAACCGAGCAGGCACACCTTGTCGAGCGGGAGGTCCTCGTCGACCTTGATGCACGATGCCTCGTTCACGACGGTGTGCTTGGCGAAGGTGCCGAGCAAGCACATAAGACCGAGGTCCTGACCACGCGCATGATGACGAGCGCCGCCGTCGGTGATTTGGCGTCCACCGCTCATCAGCGCTCCGAGATCGCACAGATTCTGGTGACCGGTCGAGCAACTACGGCAACGACCGCACGAGGGGATGAATCCGAACACCACGTGATCGCCGGGCGCCAACCAGCTGACGCCCTCACCCACCTTGCGCACGATGCCCGCACCCTCGTGACCACCGATGATCGGCAGGGCAAAAGGCAGGTCTCCGGTCACGAGATGCTCGTCGCTGTGGCACATGCCCGACGCCTTCATCTCCACCAGGACTTCACCTGGCTGAGGATCGTCGAGTTCGATCTCCTCGACGCTCCAGGGCTTGTTGGTCTCCCACAAAATGGCGGCCGATGACTTCATGATTTCCCCCAGGATGTTCCGGGCAGCCACCCGCGGCGACCGCCAACTCCTACTCAACTCCAGTGAGAACGGTAGTCGGTGCTGGACGAGGGCGTTGTACGCTTCAGGGCATGGACAGCCCGATCGCCCCCTCCTCCGACCTGGTCGCGCCCGCCGACGTCGCCGCGTCCACCAATCCGGTGACCAGCACGAACGCCGCCCCGGTCACGGCCGACTCCACCGTCATCGACAGCGACCTCCTCGTCGAGGAGATCAGCATCGATGGCATGTGCGGCGTCTACTGAGCCGGACCACCACCGAGCCCGTCGTGTCCGTTGCGCTCGACTCCGTGCTCGAACTGCATCCTCAGGTGGCGGTTCGCCCCGAACCGTTCGGAGCGCTCGCTTACCACTACGGCAACCGACGACTGATCTTCCTCAAGCACCCCGACGTGGTGCGCGTCGTTCAGCAATTGGCCGAACACACGGATCTGGCCGCCACACTCGATGCCTGTGGCATCGTCCCCGAGCGCTTCGACGCGTTCGTCACCGCCCTCGACTCGTTGCAGAAATCGGAGATCGTTCGTGAGCGCGTCATCGCTGGTTGATCAGATGAAGCGGGGCCTCGACGCCCCGATTTGTCTCACATGGGAACTCACATACGCCTGCAATCTGCAGTGCGTCCATTGTTTGTCGTCGAGCGGTCAACGCGACGAGCGTGAATTGTCCACCGCTGAAGCCAAGCGCGTTCTCGACGAGCTGCGCGACCTTCAGGTCTTCTACATCAACATCGGTGGTGGCGAACCCATGGTTCGTCGCGACTTCTTCGAGTTGCTCGAATACTCGGTCGGCAACGGAATTGGCGTGAAGTTCAGCACCAACGGTGCGTTCATCGACGCCGAGAAGGCTCGTCGTCTCGCGGCCATGGATTATCTCGACATTCAGATCAGCCTCGATGGCGTCGACGCCGTGACCAACGACGCTGTTCGCGGGGTCGGCTCGTACGACATGGCTCGCCGCGCCATGGACAACCTGGCCGCGGCAAACTTCGGACCGTTCAAGATCTCGGTGGTGGTCACGCGACACAACGTGCCGCAGCTCGATCGATTCAAGGCCCTCGCGGATTCGTACGGGGCGCAACTGCGCATCACACGATTGCGGCCGTCGGGTCGAGGCGCCGACACGTGGCACGAACTGCACCCGACCAATGGCCAACAACGCGAGATCTACGACTGGCTGTTGAAGCACGGCGAGAACGTTCTCACCGGCGATTCGTTCTTCCACTTGAACGCGTTCGGCGAATCATTGCCCGGCCTCAACATGTGCGGAGCCGGACGCGTGGTGTGTCTCATCGATCCCATCGGCGACGTGTACGCCTGCCCATTCGTCATTCATGACGAATTCCGGGCCGGGAACGTGCGCGATGCGGGGGGTTTCTCGCGCGTGTGGAAGCAGAGCGATCTCTTCTTGTCGTTGCGCGAACCACAATCCGCGGGCGCGTGCGCATCGTGCGGTTCCTTCGACGCCTGCCAGGGCGGATGCATGGCCGCCAAGTTCTTCACGGGTATCCCGCTCGACGGACCCGATCCCGAGTGCGTCGGTGGCGACGGTGAACATGCTTTGTCGGTGGTGGCGCCGGGAACGACGCCGAAACCGGCGATGGATCACTCGAAGCCGGTCATGTTGACTCGAAAGAAGATCGCGAACGCGGTCTGATCGTCGCGACACCGGCGGCAGCAAGAACGATCAAGCCCACCTCGGCCGGAACCCGGAAACGCACATAGGCGTTCGCGATCACCACGGTCGCGAGAACGATTGGCCAAAAGGCAAGCAGGAGCCAACGCCGCGACCGTTGATCGCTGGCCCGAAAGCCGACGAATGCCAACGGAACAAGGACCCAGAATTGCAACGCGCCGAGGACCGACACCCATGTGGGGCGCCCTTCGGCTTCGCCCGCGGCGTTCACCGACGAGAAATATCCGAGACTCATGACCCGCGCGACGCGCGCCGCGGCCACCACCGGGAAGCGCTTCGCATGACTCGACCAGTAGCGAAGACCTTCATCCCGCATCAATGCCGACGCCTCCGACGCATCGGCATTCTCGGGTACCTCGACGTGGTAGGCGCACCAGATGTCCCATGAACCGACGTCTTCGTAGTAGGTGCGATCACAATTCGCCCCGGCGAGGGTGAGCCCGTCGTTGGTCGAAAGAAACACCGGATTTTCGAATCGAACCTGATTCCACACGACCCACGGGATCAACACCGTTACCGTCGCCGCGATGACCATCGAAGAAACTCGAACGATTTCCTTTCGATTCGGGCGCAACGTGACGGCCGCGAGCACCACGACGATGGGGAGAGCCAACAACAATTCGGCTCGCGTCAAAGCCATCAACCCGACCAAAGCACCCAATGTGACGGCTCTCCCGACGGAGGGAGACGCACTGAATCGCATCGCGACCAAAGTGAAGGAACCCACCAACAAAAACGTCGGACTTTCGGCCATCAAGAGACCGTCGTTCACCCAGATGTTGGCGTACACCGCGGTGATCGACGCCGCGATCAGTCCCACTCGGGAGCCCCCCACTTCCCGAGCGAGCAAAGCGACGATCACCAGACCGGAGATTCCGACCACCACCATCATCAGTCGCTGCGCCGTCACGAAGGATCCTGTCGCCTCGGTGAGCCACGTGATCGGGGTCAGAATCAGAGATGTCAGCGGAGGGTGATCGGCCGAGGGCATTCCCTGTTGGAACGGCTGCTCGAACCACTTGCCCCGTGAGTTGGTGAGGGCCTGCGCCGAGTAATAGATCTGATCGCCAGCAACCGAGGCACGGCGCGTGACGAGAACCGTGAAAGCCACACGGATGATCGCACCAAGTCCCGCGATGAGGCCGAGTCGGGCCCACCACCGCCTGTCGTGCGTCGTTGGCATCGACCGCACGCTACCCAGCGGAATTCATTCCTTCGGGTTTCCAACCAGCCGACGAAGGAGCGAGACTCTTCGGGATGCGGATCTCGACGAACCTCGACATCGGTGGTCGTGCCGCGCCGAACCGCATCATGTTCGGGCCCCATGTCACGAATCTTGGTGACGATGAGCGGACATTCACGTCGCGACACGTCGCGTACTACGAACGCCGCGCTCGCGGTGGTTGCGGGATCATCGTCACGGAAGGCGCGAGCGTCCACGCGAGTGATTGGCCATACGAACGAGCGCCGCTGGCCGATCGTTGCGGCGACGGTTGGCGTGCCATCGCCGGCGCGTGCCATGCGCACGGTTCGCTGGTGATCGCCGCACTCGATCATGCCGGCGGACAGGGATCGTCGGCTTTTTCGCAGTTACCACTATGGGCTCCGTCACGGGTTCCCGAAGTGAACAGCCGCGAGGTTCCCAAATGGATGGAGAAGACCGACATCGACGACGTCATCACCGGTTTCGGTGATGCCGCTCGCGTCGCAATGTCCGCGGGTTGCGACGGTGTCGAGATCAACGCCGGTCAACACAGCCTCGTTCGACAATTCATGTCGGGTCTCACCAATCATCGTGGCGACGAATTCTCCGATCGACTGTTGTTCGCTCGACGAGTGATCGAGACTGTTCGCCACGCGACGGGTCCGAACGCGATCGTCGGTCTGCGCTTGTCGTGCGATGAGTTGGCGCCGTGGGCGGGCATCACGCCCGAAATGGCGCCGAACATCGCGGCCGAACTCTCCGCTTGTGGGTTGGACTACGTCGTTGTCGTGCGTGGATCGATCTTCTCGGTGGAGAAGACCCGGCCCGACTTCCACGAACCGACCGGATTCAACATCGACGTGTGCCGCGCGGTTCGCGCGGCCGTGCCGGCCACCACCGCGGTGTTCCTCCAAGGATCCATCGTCGACGTCGGCCAAGCGGAATGGGCGATCACCGACGGCGTGTGCGATGGCGTCGAGATGACCAGAGCGCAGATCGCCGATCCCGAACTCGTTGCCAAGGTGAAGGCGAATGAGATCGAGACCATTCGACCGTGCATCCGCTGCAACCAGACCTGTCAGGTGCGAGATGCTCGCAATCCGATCGTGACATGCGTGGGTGAACCGACCAGCGGACACGAGTCGAGCGACCCCGATTGGTACGCGCGTTCGCCACGATCGCAACGAGTTCTGGTGATCGGTGCCGGCCCGGCCGGACTGGAGGCCGCGCGGGTGGCCGCGCTGCGAGGTCATCACGTAACGATTCGTGAATCCGCCGATCACGTCGGTGGTCTAGCCGCGGTCACCGGACCGGGCGGGGCTCTGGTCGCGTGGTTGGAACGAGTGGTGCGAGATCTCGGCGTCACCATCGAAACCTCGACCGACTCCACCAACGTCGACGGGCACGACACCGTGATCCAAGCCACCGGCTCGCGTCGCGGTACGCCCGATCACACCGTCGACTCGGACGCCGACGTTCACGACATCGCCGATGTGCGACGCGGAAAGAGCGCGTTGCCCGACTCCGGAGCGGTGATCATCCTCGACCCCATCGGTGGGCCGATCGGCGTGTCGCTCGCCGAGGAACTCGGCGAGCGCGCCACACTCGTCACCCCCGACAACATCGCCGGCAACGAACTCTCGCGAACCGGCGATCTGGCTCCGGCCAACGTTCGTCTCGCGCAGCGCGGGGTCACCATCCAACGTCGCTCCGTGGTGAGATCGATCTCCCGCGATGGCAACGGGTTGGTGGTTCGGGTGCAGGATCGATTCAGCGGAGTCGTCACCGAACTCTCCGGGGCCGCGGTGGTCGATGCCGGATTCCGTCTACCCACCGAGCCGATCACTGGAGCGATTCAGGTGGGCGACTGCGTGGCACCGCGCACCATCCTCGAGGCCATCCTCGAGGGTCGCCGAGCCGCC
>RHCK01000082.1 GCA_010030605.1 Acidimicrobiia bacterium | reverse complement strand
GTCGAACACGGCCAAGTTGGGCGAGTGGATGATGCGGGTCATGACGGCCGCGGATCTGCCCCAGTTGAGGGACGATCGCGACAAAGCGAACGCTGCTCGTGCGTCCCGTCCCGATCTGGCGAACTGCGACGAGGCCACACTCGTGAAGCGAATCACTTCGTTCGCTGATCTTCTTCGCGACCTGTTTCATCATCACCTCGACATGACCGCCGGTACGTCGATCGGTCCCGGTGCGTTGGGGGCGATCGCCGAAGCGTTGGGGGATCCGTCGCTGTCGTTGACCCTCATCACCAGCATCGGTGACGTCGACTCGGCCGCTCCGAGCTGCGCCATGTGGGATCTGTCTCGATTGGACGCGAATTCGGCGGAGTATCGCCGCAAGTTCGACGCCTTCATCGACGAATTCGGCAGCCGCGGACCGAATGAGTGGGACATTCGTTCTGACACGTGGGAGACCAAGCCCGAATTGGTCACCGTGCTCATCGATGCCATGCGCGGCGCGGCCGATGGCGAGAGTCCGGTTTTGCGCAACGAACGCAACGTCGCCCTCCGCGAAGCGGCCGAGGCTCGGGTGCGCGAGGCGTTGGCTGGTCAGCCCGACGTGTTGGCGCAATTCGACATGGCTCTTCGTTCGGCACACCTGTATCTGGCCGGTCGCGAGCGCGCCAAGACCAACATCATCAAGGTGGTGCACGAGGTTCGCATGGCAGCCTTCGCGTTGGCCGCCCGCACGGGTTACTCGAAGTCGCAAATTTGCATGTTGCTCGCCGACGAATTGGACGCGTTCGTGGCCCAGCCCGACGAGTTCCGCGCGCGCTTGGCTCAACGCGAACGCCAATACTTGGAGCTCTTCGAACTCGAGCCTCCGTTCATTGTCAACGCCGTCGTTCCGCCATTGTCCACGTGGTCGCGCAAGGGCGCGTCGTCGGCGGTCCCGGTGGTCGCGGGAGAGGTTCTGACGGGAATGCCGGGGGCTCCGGGCTCGTACACCGGCAAGGCGCGCGTGATTCTCGACCCCGCGGATCCATTCGCTCTCGAACCCGGTGAAGTCTTGATCGCTCCGTTCACCGACCCGGCGTGGACGCCGCTTTTCGTTCCCGCCGGAGCGGTGGTGGTGAACGTTGGTGCCGTGGTGAGTCACGCGATCATCGTCAGCCGCGAATTGGGGATGCCGTGTGTCGTCAGCGTCACCGATGCCACGGATCGCATTCCTGACGGAGCGGTGATCACGGTCGACGGCGCCTCGGGAACCGTCACCATCGTGAGCATGCCCTGAAACCCGTTCACCCGTATCTCTCGGTGGCACTCGTGATGGGTGTCGCGTTGTCGATTCTCGGTCCATCCGTGTCCTACTTGGAGGATCGTCTCGCGGTTGGCGCGGGAGCCATCGGGATACTTTTCGCGTCGAGTGCCGTCGGAAACTTCGTCGGAGCGATGTTGGGAGGGCGCTGGATCGAAACCATCGGGGGACACGCGACATTGAACGTGGGTGTCGTCGGTTTCGTCGCGGGCGTGATGTGCATCGCCGCTGGCTCGCATTACTGGTTGGTGCTCGCCGGAGTGACGCTGGTTGGTGCGGCCACCGGTGCCGCCGACGCGGGCATGAACACCATGGTCGTATGGGCTCGTGTCGGCAAAGCCGGGCCGGCGCTCAACGCTTTGCATCTCATGTTCGGCATCGGTGCATTGCTCGCTCCGTTGGCGGTCGACCGTTCGCTCGCTTGGTCGGATGATTTGTGGCTGGTGGCGGCGTTGGTGACCGTGCTCGGCGTCGTGAGTGCGTCGTCGATCATGCGCCACGAGGCACCGTCGTCGCCGACGGCCGAGGATCATGTCGAACGTCCGCCGTTGAACAACACCGTCACCGCGGTCGTGGCCTTCTTCTTTCTGCTGTACGTGGGAGCCGAGATCGGCTTCGGTGGTTGGATCTTCACCTACGCCGAGGATGCGGGTTTGGAAGGTTCGCGTCCCGCGCTGGTGACGGCAACGTTCTGGGGGGCCTTCGCGATCGGACGACTGCTGGCGATTCCGGTGAACAGGGTCGTGCGCCCCGTCACGATCGTGGTGACGTCGTGTTCGTTGTCGGTCGTGGCGCTCGGAACGATGGTTGTTGCGGACGGGGTCAGGTGGTCAGTTTGGATCGGCGCGGCGATCTATGGGTTGAGTGCCGGACCGCAGTACCCGACCATGATCGCCCTCGTCGACGCGCGACTTTCATTGACCGCGAAGGCGACGGCATGGATCGTGGGCGCGGCCGCCATCGGAGCCTTGATCGTTCCCACCGGAATCGGTCCACTGATCGACGCGTCGGGGTCGTCGACCATGCCCAAGGTGGTTCTCGGAGTGAGTGCGGCGGGATTGGTGTGGTCGTTGGTCGTCGGTCGCGTGATCAGCCGTGCGAGTGCACCTGATCGCACAGACGTTCTTCGCCCGGCTTGATCTGACCCGCTCCGACTCCTTCGAGCGCGGCGAATGGCCCACACGTCTGCGGGATGATCCACACATGGATCATGGGATTCGGGTTCAGTTTGATGCCGAAACTGCACGGCCCATTCTCCGACGTCACCCCGACGACCCGCGTCGAACCGTTGATGAAGGGATCCTGGCTGTAGCAAAGGTTGTTGTGGATGTGCCATTGCGTCAGTGAGCCACCGATGTCGGGCACCGTCTCGAGGGTGTACGAGTCACCAAGCATGTACATGGCCGAGGCGAGGGTTCGCCGACCGTTGGGTCCCACTTGGAAAACCAGGCTCTCGGGATAGTTGGGGTCGAGTTCGTGCTCGTCGTTGATGTACGACCAGTTCACGTAGTGCTCGACTCCGGTGGAGGAGTCCTGAATGCTCGTGTATCCATTTTGTTGAGCGATCTCGACCGTGGCGAACTTCGGCAACACGGTGCGGGTGCGATACACGAGATCTTCGGCACGCGCCTGCTGATCGGCCGACACTCCGGCGAAACCCGCCAAGCTGATGCGCGGGGATCCATCGTCTTTGTAGCTGGGTGCCGCGGTGGTTGGAGCCGCGGTGGGTGGTGTCGTAGCGGCGACCGTGGGAGTCGTCGAGGTCGTCGAATGATCGTGAGCGCACAAGTCGACGCGCTCGGCATCGGTCACGTTCGCCCGCCCGGCACCAACGCCCTCGAGTGCGGCGAATGGTCCGCACGGGTGAGCGGCGATCCACACGTGGACCATGGCCACACCAATTCCGGTCAGCACGGAGCCGGGAGGACAGTTGCCGTTGGCATCGAGAATTCCGGCCACGACGGAAAATCCCTGACCATTGTCGCGGAAGCACAAGTTGTCGTGCACGTGCCATTGCATGAGTGGCCCGGCGAAATCGGTCAAGGTCGGATCATCGATGGCGACACCGATGTTCGCCATGAACATTGCCGACACCAAGGTGCGCTTCGTGCCTTCGGCTTTGTACACCAACGACTCGGGGGCCGTGGGATCGAGGAACTTGTCATCGAATATCAGACGACGATTGATCAGGTGCTCGTAGCCGGTCGACTCATCACGAATGGAAATCCATCCTTGGGACACGGCGGTGTCGTAATCGGCCCATTGGGGAAGAACCTTCAGCGTGTCCTCGATCAATTTTCTCGCCCGCGCTTCTTGATCCGTGGACACCCCGTCGACGCCGCTGATATCGATGCCGACGGCCGGGTCGTACGCGCGGGGCCAGTCGGTCGAGTGCACGTGAGCGACGGTGGTCTCCGTCGTCGTTCCCTCGACGTTGCTCACCGCGACCACTGATGCCGACGAATGATCGTGGGGTTGGGATTCGTCGATGGCATTTCCTGCGGCATCGACGGTCGAGTGATTGTGGACATGGGAACTTCCGTTCCACATGGCAGGCACGACCAACAGGGCGCAGGCCAACGCGGGCATCGACAGTCGGGGAGTGGGCAGATGGCGTTCGCCGATGAGCAACGCGGCGAGGGCGGCCGTGGCAGCGATGGCACCGAGACCGGCACAAATGGAATCGGCCCACTGCGGGCTCTCGCGCAATTCGAGACCATCGATCCAGGAGATTCCCGCGATGCGAGTGAGCAACCAGCCACCCACCGCGGCGCCGTTGATGAGAATGCCGGCGGGAATGGCCATGGCGCGCGGCGCGAGCAACATGGCCACGCCCCAACCCACTTGTAAAAGGGTCATGACAATGAAGATGCGCGCCAATTGCGGGTGTTCGGCGTGAAGGCCGATCGCTCCACCGTGGATGATGCCGGCGCCGAGTGAGGCCAGACCAGCGATGGCGATTCCGGGATGCCGATTCATGACGTCACCATACCCGCGCCGCCGAGCGGATTCCCGCCGTGCGTATTAGTGGTTCACGGCTGCCAGCACCGCGTCGGCGAATTCGGGGCGACACACCACGAAGTCGGGAAGCCAGAGCGATTCCTGGTTGTAGACGAGAGGAGTTCCGTCGATGCGGCTCACGTGCAATCCGGCGGCCTCGGCCACCGCGGCGGGTGCGGCCGAGTCCCACTGATACATGCCGCCGTCGTGCACGTAGATGTCGGCCTCGCCCATGACGATCGCCATCGTCTTCGCACCGGCCGACCCGAGGCGGCCCACGTCGCATTGCAATGCGTTCGCCACGCGAATGGCGGCGTAGGTGTTTCTCGATCGTGACGTCACCAGGATCGGACGCTCGCGCTCGACGGCGGGCAGTGCCGGAGCCGGATGCGTGCTGAAGACCATGTCGAGCGCGGGCATGCTCACTGCGGCGGCGGTCAGGGAACCTCGTTCCCACAACGCGATGTGGATCGCCCAATCGAATCGTGGAGGTTCGGCGAACTCGTTTGTTCCGTCGATGGGGTCGATGATCCAGACGCGATCGGCCTGAAGTCGGCGACGATTGTCGGCCGCCTCCTCGGAGAGAATCACGTCGTCCGGTCGAGCAGCGGTCAATGCGGAAACCAAGAACCGATGCCCGGCGACGTCACCTTCGTCCTTCAGGTCCCAATAGTGAATTCCTTCGCGCACGAGGTCGTCGCGAAGTTCGACCAACATGCGACCGGCCTCGACGGCGAGTCGCGTCGCGAGTTGCTGGTCGGTCTCCGTCGTTCGGCCGTCGGTCACTGTCCGCGACCCAATTTGATGGAGGCTCTCACCAGTTCGCGGACTTCGCTCTCATCGGCACCGGCCGCCACGAGGGTCGCAATGCGCGTCTCGATGGCCTCGGCGTCGGCCTCGATGAATTCCGGCAAGCGACGGTTCGCGGTCACCAACGACACGACGATCAGAATCACCGCGGCCGCTGCTCCGCACATTCCGATGGAAAGCACCCAACCTTCGTTGTTGCCCGCGATCGACGAAATGATGAGTCCGGCGATGCACCCGACGAAAACGACCGCACACGCGATGCGAACGAGGCGAGTGGAGGTGGGCATCAGCGGGCGAGGGGCTTGTACTTGATGCGATGGGGCTGATCGGCCGCCGAGCCGATTTCTTTCTTGCGCCACGCTTCGTATTCGCTGAAGTTGCCTGCGAACCAGCGCACCTGGCTGTCGCCCTCGAAAGCCAACACGTGGGTGGCGATGCGATCGAGGAACCAGCGGTCGTGGCTGATGACCACGGCACAACCGGGAAATGCCTCGAGCGCGTCTTCGAGAGCGCGCAAGGTGTCGACATCGAGGTCGTTCGTGGGCTCGTCGAGCAGTAGAACGTTTCCTCCGGTCTTGAGCAACTTGGCCAAGTGCACGCGGTTTCGTTCTCCGCCGGACAGATCACCGACTCGCTTTTGCTGGTCGCTGCCCTTGAAGTTGAACGACGCGACGTACGCGCGACCGTTGATCTCGCGGTTGCCGACCTTCATGTGTTCGATGTTGCCGGTGATCTCTTCGTAGACGGTCGCGTCGGGATTCAGGGAGTCGCGGCTTTGATCGACGTACGCCAACTCGACGGTGTCTCCCACCTTCACGGTGCCGGCGTCCACGGATTCCTGACCGGTGAGCATCTTGAACAAGGTGGTCTTACCGGCGCCGTTGGGGCCGATGATTCCGACAATGCCCGCCGGCGGCAACGAGAACGAGAGATTCTCGATGAGCAGACGATCACCGAAGGATTTGCTGATTCCGTTCACTTCGATGACGGTGTCACCGAGGCGCTTTCCGGCCGGAATCATGATTTCCAACTTCGAGGGGCCGCGGTCGGCGGCTTCGGCCTCGGCCTGCAACTTCTCGTACGCCGACAATCGGGCCTTGCCCTTGGCTTGACGGGCCTTGGGTGACATGCGCACCCATTCCAGTTCTCGCTCCAAAGTGCGACGCCGGTTCTCGTTGCTCTTCTCTTCCTTGGCCAGTCGTTCCTGCTTCTGTTCCAGCCAACTGGTGTAGTTGCCCTCGAAGGGGAATCCTCGACCTCGATCCAATTCGAGAATCCACTTGGCCACGTTGTCGAGGAAGTAACGGTCGTGGGTGATGGCCACCACGGTGCCGGCGTACTCCTTCAAGAAACGTTCCAGCCAGTCGACGCTCTCGGCATCGAGGTGGTTGGTGGGCTCGTCGAGCAACAACAGGTCGGGACGACTGAGGAGCAAACGACACAACGCCGGCTCGAACGGCGCCGGCAAGTCCAGCCTGTTGCGCATCATGGCCGGGCTCGACGACGGATTCTCCGGAGAAGCCCGCCTCACACCCGGTTTCACGGTCGGCTACCTCGCCCAAGAACCCCAGTTGGACCCGTCCAAGGACGTGCTCGGCAACGTGATGGACGGAGTGGCATCGGTGAAGGCCATTCTCGATCGGTACAACGAGGTCATGGCGATGTGGGGCGATCCCGACGCCGACTACGAAAAGGTCGGCGCATTGCAGGCCGAACTCGAGGACAAGATCGCCGCCGCGGATGCCTGGAGCCTCGAGCGCAATGTCGAGATCGCCATGGACGCGTTGCGTTGCCCGCCCAACGACTCCGATGTCACCAAACTCTCGGGTGGAGAACGTCGTCGC
The DNA here is from genome assembly GCA_010030605.1 of Acidimicrobiia bacterium. Lineage (GTDB taxonomy): Bacteria > Actinomycetota > Acidimicrobiia > Acidimicrobiales > Ilumatobacteraceae > Casp-actino8. Next base: position 102 of record RHCK01000082.1, on the reverse strand, counting down.
GTTGCGTTGTGTCGTTTGCTCCTCAGTCGTCCCGACCTGTTGTTGCTCGACGAGCCCACCAACCACCTCGATGCCGAGAGCGTCGACTGGCTGGAACGTTTC
>RHCK01000081.1 GCA_010030605.1 Acidimicrobiia bacterium | reverse complement strand
ACACCGATGTTGGTGCCGAGCAACAGATAGACACTGCCGCACAGCGCCACGGTTCCGATGATGACGGTGAGGATGCCCCGAATCTCGGGTTCCCAGGTGATGCTGAGTAGTGCGCTCATAGTTCGTTCCGGACGTAGTTCACGATCTCTTGGATCTGGTCGTCGGTGAGAAGGCTGCCGAACCCGGGCATACGACCACTGCCTTGCCCCTGCAGGCCGTACTTCACGCCGTACTTGGAACCGGACTTGATGAAGTCGATCATCTCCTGCTCGGTGGCGAAGTGTGCGTTCGTCGCGCCGCCCGTGAGGTTCCAACCGAAGGCGCCCGCACCGGTGTTGCCGGGCTCGCCCCAGCTCCAACCCGGAGTATGACAACGCGCGCAACTGTAGGCACCAGCGCTCAATTCGAGATTGAACAAGGCCTCACCGATGGAGTCGTAGGTGCCGTCCTCGACGGCCTTTTCGGCCGCCGCCTGAATCTTGTCCTGTTCGGACACCGGCAAATGTCCGCCTTCGCAATTCAGCGGATTCGCATCCTGCACGAGGCAATCCTCGCGAGGAATCTGGATGCTGTGCAGATACGCAATGAGGGTTTCGATCTGTTGCGAGTTCATGGGCCCGCCACCCTTGGTGCCCCACGGGGACATCGGCGAGAACGGGCGGCCGTATTCGAGGATGAACTGAACTTCGCTGTCGTCGAATCGGTAGAACACCGTGTTCAACGCCGGCGCCTTCCAGGTCACCGACTTCACCTCACCGGTTTTGGTGTCGGTGACGGTCCACGGCGCGGCGCCACCGCTGGCGTTCATGCCGCCATGGCAACCGGCGCAGTTGAAACCGCCTTCGGCCGTGGGGGCGAAAAGCTTCGATCCCCAGGTGACGAAGCGACCGCTGTATCCCTCGATGGCTCCGGCTTGACGACTGGGCTCCATCACCCAGTACGCGGGAAGCCCGATGGTGATGGTGGCCAACAAGATGACTCCAAGGAACTGCACTCGTTCGAGCCGCTTGCCCTCGAGTTCCTCATCCTCGTAGTACTTCTTGCGGTTCGCGGCCAGTTCGATTTCCGAACCGATCTCGGCGCGACCCGCACCGCGATTCATGAACGCATAGACGATCCAACCCGCAACGAAGATAAGAGTGAGAACGACGGCGATGGTGGTGGTGGCGAGAGCGATCATGATCAGTGGCCTCCTCCACCCGTGATGCAGTGCGGTCCTTCGGCTTCCTGACCGGTGGTGTTGGTGCCGATGGCCGGACCGTTGAACACGGCGCCGGTGTCGACCACCACGTTGCCGTTGCTGATGGACACACCGAATCGATCCATACCGCGCGGCGCCGGGCCGGCCTTCTTCTCACCGACTCGGTTGTACTGCGAACCATGGCACGGACATTCGAACCACTGCGAGCTCTTGCAATCCGGAACACGACAACCGAGGTGCGGGCACTTCTGATACAGCGCGACCAGACCGGCTTCCATGCCCGCCAACACCGACGGCTGCGACGAATACGCTTTGCGCGCCTTCGGAAGAGCGTCGGCGGGGTAGGCGGTGAGCCATGTGCGGGCTTCGGGCTTGTACACGAAACCTTTCTCGCTACGAATCTGCACCAACAGATCGTCGAGACGACCGACGGTCACCTTCGAGCCGAATCCTCCGCCGGCGCGGGGCCACAGAAACGCCACCACGGCCACGCCGAACGCGCCGAGGCTCGCGGTCATCATGGAAACCGTGGCGCGATTGAAGAACTGACGACGCGACACGCCAAGTGTTTCCTCGTCCGGGGCCTGCCACGCGACGGGAGCCACCTCGGCGGCTTTTTCGAGTGCGGTCGAACGAGCGGATGTCTCGGCGGACTCGTAGGCGGCACCGCTGGGTCCGGCACCGGACTCGGCCTTGATCGACTTGTCGCGCTTCACCGTCTCGCGAGACAGAGCACCCGCTCCGCGCACGTCGGACCGACGCGCCGACGTGACGAGCACGACCGCGGCGGCCACGACCAGCACGGCCACGGCGATGATGATTGTTGTTGCTGGTGTCATTAGTGGTGATTCCTCACAACTCGAAGAACAGGCCGTCACGCCACGGGAAGACGAAGTTGAATCCGGGACCGCGGAAGAACGAACCGATCATGACGAGCACGGCCCAGAACATGAGGTGCACGGTCATGATGGAGGTGGCGAACTTGCGGTCCTCCGGCTTGTTCGACGGGTTCTTGTCGATGTACGGCGCCAGGATCAAGGCGAACAACGCGATTCCGGGGATGGTCACACCGGCCACCATCGGGTGGAACATCGTGAGCAATTCCTGCAGACCGAGGAAGTACCACGGGGCCTTCGACGGGTTCGGCGTCTGGTTCGGGTTCGCCAACTGCAACAGCGGAGCGTTCACGAAGATCGAGAAGAAGAACAAGAACGCCGTGCACGCCAACGCGGCGACGAACTCGACAGCCAACAGGTGCGGCCAGGTGTGCACCTTGTCGACGGGCGTTGCTTTCACGTCCTGAATGGATCCGGACTTGACGACGGTGAGCAGACGTTGGGTGTGACCACCGGGGCCGGCACCAACGGGAACTCCACCCGAAGCCGGTGCGGCGGCCACGACCGCGGCCACCTTGTCGGCAACGGCGACCGCGCCGCCATCGTCGGTCTTGGATCGCGCGGCCTTGCTGCGCTCGAGAAGGTGCGCCGGGATACGAGGATCCGACGCCGGAGCGTCCGAGCCCGCGGCGGCGTCGCCGGATGATGCAGCCGCTTTGTCACGGGCGGCTTGCGCCCGCTTCAGAAGGTGTTCGGGGATTTCGGTCATGAGTGTGTCAGTCCTTCCCGATCAGAGCGGCCCGGAGATGCCGCCGTCCTTGCGGACGCGCCAGAAGTGGATGGCCATGAAGATCACGATCACGAACGGAAGCATCAGCACGTGCAACACGTACCAACGCAACAGCGTCTCGGAGCCGATCTCGACTCCGCCGAGCAAGACGAATCTCACCTGCGAACCGAACACCGGGGTGTACCCCATCATGTTCGTGCCCACGGCCACGGCCCACATGGCCAGCTGGTCCCACGGCAACAGGTAGCCGGTGAACGACAGCAACAAGGTGAGCGTGAGCAACACGACGCCGATGACCCAGTTGAATTCGCGCGGCGGCTTGTACGCACCGTGGTAGAAGACGCGGGCCATGTGCAAGAACACGGACAACACCATCAAGTGAGCGCCCCATCGATGCATGTTTCGTATGAGTAATCCGAACGCCACCGAGGTCTGCAGGCTCTTGATGTCGTTCCATGCCGCGGTTGCTTCCGGTCGATAGAAGAACATCAAGAAGATGCCGGTGACGGTGAGAAGAATGAACAGGAAGAAGCTGAGACCGCCGAGGCACAGCGTGTAGCTGACCTTCACCGCGTGGCGCTTCACCTTCACCGGGTGCAAGTGATACAGCACCGAGTTCATGATCACGTACGAACGGTTACGCGGGCTGTCGGTGTATCCCTTGCGGAAGATCGAGCCGGGACGGAAGATCGAGTTCCAGGCTTGGCTTCCTTGAACGGACTCAACGGTCTTGTTGAGCCGCTCCTTCGCAGTGGGTCGGGGGTCGTCGATGACTTTTGCCATGAGTGTGTCTCCTAGAACCGCATTCCGTAGGCGTAGCCGTGATTACTGGTACGAGCGTGGGTGTCGCCGGTCGCGAGAGCCGCACCGGCCTTGCCGAGGATGATGACCCCGGTCGGGCATCGATCGACGCACAACGCGCAACGCGTGCACACATCGTCGTCGATGATGAAGAGAACATTGTCGTTGGGATCGATACCGGGACGTTCGGTTCCGGTGGCCTCGACGACCGCATCGGGGGTGACCATGTGGATGCACTTCCACGGGCAGATGTCGACGCATCCTTCGCACATGATGCACTCGGTTTGATCGATGTGAATGAACTGCTTCGGCTTGACGGCCTTGGTCAGATAATCAGCATCGACCTCGACCAGTTGGTACTGGTCCGAGTACGGCATCATCGGCGGATTGGCGTCGGTGCGTGCCATGAATCAGGCCTTCTTCACCAGCGGTCGACCATACGTGGACTGTTCGAGCTCCGTGGACGTCGCCTTGCCGCGCTTCTGCCACCACGACCACATGTAGATCTGCAATCCGAGGAAGAAGCCGTAGATACCGGTGACGATGATGTCACCCACCTGCAGATAGTTGATGTCGAACGGGAAACTTCCACCCTTGGCCTGCGACTTGAAGATGTCGCCGGGTCCGTTGAGCATCTTGTCGGAACGCCAACCGAGTTCGTTCTGTACGTGAACGAGCCACTGATGCGGAACAACGCCGTAGGCAAGGAACATCACGAAGAAGGCGTAGGTGGCGCCCAGCATCGCCTCACCCCAGGACACCGGCGTGCCGATGGGACGGCGCTTGCCGTAGACGAAAATGAGACCCGTCAAGACGAGGGTCGCGGCGAACGAGAACAGGAACGCCTGGTTCATTCCCGGCCACTTCAGAATGTCAATCGCCAGCATCGAGCCGGTCATCCCTTCCGTCTCCACGTCGCGACGTGGTGGTCGTTTCGTTGTCGGTGTGTCGTTGTCGAGGTGTACGAGGCGCGACGAACCGTGTACCTGCGTCTACGGCACTTCGCACCCATGGGAACTGTAGTCGTCGGAGGTCTTCGACGACCCAACTCGCTACGAACCGAAACACGGTTGACCGTCACACGAGTCGCGGCCGTTGGTATCGATTTCGAAGGGGGTGAGTCGTGCGAACACCACGACATGGATTCGGTCTATCACGCCATCCCCACGAGACCGTGGGGTTGTGCGCAAGTGCAACGTACCGACTCATGAAATCCCAGCGAGGAATTCCAACTCCGGCCTCGCCGCCCTCTAGTGTTCTGTCCGGACTGTCGCTCGTGGCGATGGTTCATTTCGTATCGTTCTTGTAACCCCCGACCGACCAATCTCCGAAAGGACAGGTCCGTGACCGAGATTCCCGAGCACCTTCTGAAGCGCTCTCGCGACCGCAAGGCGGGAGGTGCGTCGTCCGACGCCGGCGCCGCTGCGGTCCCGGCCACCACCGAGGCCGCCGCCCCCGTGGCTCGAGCCGCCGCTGAAACACCTGCTCAGAAGCCTGTTTCGAAGCCCGATGCCCCGTACGTGGCCGCCGCCAAGTCCCGCGGTCGAATTCCGTACTGGGCCATGGGCACCCTGGCCCTCATGCCGGTCTTTTTGTTCATGTACGTCCGTGGTCTGCAGCCCCAAAAGGCCGAAGCCTCGGGTCCCATCGCCATCGGAATCGAGCAGTACGGAGCCTGCGCCAGCTGCCACGGTGCCGACGGCGGTGGCGGAGCGGGCCGCGTCCTGAAAGATGGGGAATCACTCAAGACGTTCCCGCACATCGAAGACATGTTGAACTGGGTCTACAACGGCACCGAGGCCTTTGAAGCGGCCGGTGTGGCCTCCTACGGAGATCCGAATCGTGAGGGCGGGGCTCATTACCCCCGTTCGTATAACGGCAGCGCCATGCCCGCCCAGGGCGCCATGGCGGGCGGCGCCTTGACCGAATACGAGATTCTCGGCCTTGTCTGTCATATTCGTTATGACATTTCCGGTGCTGATGAGGCTGGAGAATGGGCCGAAGAGTACGAAAAGTGGTGTTCTGAGGACAGCGCCATCTTCCTCGGCCTCGAAGACGGCTCGATGACCTTCGAGAGCCTGCCTGGCGTGGGAACCGCCCCCCGATTGGGTACCCCCGCCGATCAAGAGATCGCGGCCGGCTGAGCCGGTCGTCGAACCGGTCATCATCAATTCGTCACGACTCCGGATGGGCGTGACGGCCCGACCGGGGCAACACTGACACCATGGCCGCTCAGCACGACGTTCTCGTCATTGGCGCCGGTCCGGCCGGCGCCGCCGCTGGGTACTGGCTCGCTCGGCACGGCCTCGATGTGGTCGTGATCGACAAGAAAACCTTTCCGCGCGAAAAGACGTGCGGGGACGGGCTCACGCCACGGGCGGTGAAGCAGATCAACGACATGGGACTCGGCGATCAACTCGCGCGGTTCCACCGCTACGAGGGACTCCGGGCCACCGCGCATGGCAAGGCGCTCGAACTTCAGTGGCCGTCGCATCCGATCTACCCCCAACATGGTTACGTGGTGCGTCGGCGCGAGCTAGACACCATGGTCGCGCGCAACGCCGTGCAGGCCGGTGCAACGTTGCTCGAGGGTCATGAAGCCGTCGCTCCCGTTCTCGACCGCGGCTTCGTACGCGGAGCGAGCGTGCTCGCCAAAGGTTCCGAAACTCCCGTCGACATCACCGCGAAGTACGTGATCGTCGCCGATGGTGCCAACAGCCGATTCGGTCGAGCTCTTGGAACGTTTCGCACGAAGGAGTGGCCGTATGGCACCGCCATTCGCACGTATTGGGAAACTCCACGACATGCCGAACCATGGATCGAATCGGCGCTCGACGTGAAGGATCGCAACGGCAATCCGCTGCCGGGTTATGGATGGATCTTCCCCGTCGGTGACGGCACGGTGAACATCGGTGTGGGTCTTCTCTCCACCTTCCGCGACTTCAAGAGCGTGAACACCACTCACCTACTCAACGAATACGCGCACATGATCGCCGATCGTTGGGAGATCGATCCCGACAACCCCACCGGCAAGGCCACGTCCGGTCGCATACCCATGGGTGGATCCGTCGGACCGAAGTCGGGACCGACGTATCTCGTGGTTGGTGATGCGGCCGGAAGCGTGAATCCGTTCAATGGTGAGGGCATCGACTACGCCTACGAAACCGCGCGTATCGCTGCCGACGTGCTGGCCGATGCCATCAAGAACAACGACCCGGCGGCACTGCAGCGTTACCAGTCGTTGCTCGACGACGAATACGGCCAGTACTTCAAGGTGGCGCGCCTCTTCGCGCGAATCATTGGCCGACCCGTTCTGATGCGCGAACTCAGCCGCGTCGGTATTCAGAGTCGAACCCTGATGGAATGGGTGCTGCGCATCATGGCGAACTTGCTACGCCCCGACGAGATCGGTCCGGCCGAGGCCGCCTACAAAGCGGCCGCGGCCATCGTTCGTTTGGCGCCGAACGCCTGAGTGCGTTCACTCATCGCACACGACCGCCGACACCTGCGCTCGTTGCAGATCGACGATCGT